>CAZXVN010000518.1:0-4348 GCA_964643945.1 uncultured Lentisphaeraceae bacterium
CTCTTTCCCTACACGACGCTCTTCCGATCTGGACAATGTCGCCTACTGGGAGGAGTTTGAGTCACAGAAGATTGTCATCCCAGCGATCACCGATAAATGTAACTATGCGCTGGATGGCGAAGGGTACTTCAGCAATGACAAGACAAGCATCTGCGTGTCGAATACTCCCGAGTATACTCTTGCACTCTTGAACTCATCCATCCTCTGGTGGTTCATAAAGCAGACGGCGGCCTCGAAGCAAGGAGGGTTCTACGAATTCAAGCCGATGTACGTGTCGCAACTACCGATCCCGCCCGCCACACCCGCGCAGCAAAAGGATATCACAGCGCTTGTTGACCGCATTCAGACCGCCAAGTCAGCCGCTTCCGCTGCCGACGTTTCGGAACTGGAAGCACAGATCGACCGTCTTGTTTACGAACTCTACGGTCTGACGAACGACGAGATAGCGATTGTGGCAGGGCGCGGTGCCAGCGAGAAGGGAACGGCTGTAGCAGCCAAACCTGTCAAGGCAGCCGTCGCCCGGCAACCCCGGAAGAGCGTGATGACCGAAGATCCCGATCTTGCATGAGTGGAGGAAATATGGATCAGCATGAAGCGTTAGCGGTATTCGAGGACTTCAAGATTCGCCGGATTTATGACGATAAGGCGGAGACGTGGTACTTCTCGGTTGTGGACGTTGTGGCGGCATTGATCCAGCAAAGGGATCACCAGGCCGCCCGGAACTATTGGAAAGTCCTAAAGAGCCGACTCAAAAAGGAAGGCAGCCAAACGGTTACAAATTGTAACCGGTTGAAAATGGCGGCCGAAGACGGAAAGATGCGGCTTACGGATGTGGCTAATCCCGAGACACTTCTGCGGATCGTGCAGTCGGTTCCCAGCCCCAAAGCGGAGCCGATCAAGCTCTGGCTGGCTAAGGTCGGCTATGAGCGGATTCAGGACATGGGCGATCCGGCCCGTTCCCTTGACCGCGCCCGCGAGTACTGGAAACAGCATGGGCGCAGCGAGAAATGGATCCAGCAGCGGATGATGGGGCAGGAAACCCGTAACAAGCTCACCGACTACTGGAAGGACCACGAGGTCAAAGGCGAGAACGAGTACGCCATCCTGACCAACATCATCCACCAGGAGTGGAGCGGCGTCTCGGTTAAACAGCACAAGACGATCAAGGGACTCAAGAGCCAGAACCTGCGCGACCACATGAGTGAGGCGGAATTGATTCTCACGGCCCTGGCCGAACTTTCCACCCGGCAGATCGCCGAGACGGATCAGGCCACCGGGGTGCCGGAAAACGCTGAGGCGGGGAGAAAGGGAGGCGCTATCGCCGGAAGAGCCCGCCGGGAACTGGAAGCGAAGACCGGGCGCAAGGTGGTCACCGGCGAAAACTTCCTGCCGCCGGGGAAATCAAAGCCAGCGTTGAGCGCTGGCGATGACGAATAAGTAAAAATATGCCAACCAACCTCTTTATCACCAACACCGCGAACGCTAACCTTGGCCAACGCCTGCGCGAGCTGATCTCGACCAGCCGCGAGATGCGGGCCCTAGTCGGCTTCTTCTATTTCTCGGGCGTCAAGGTGCTGTACGAGGCCTTGCGGGCGAATCCGGACATCAAACTCCGTATCCTAGTGGGCATGGAGGCGGAAGAGCACTGCGGGCAGTTGCAGGAGTTGGTCCTCACGGCAAGCGGACAGAACCGGGGCCAGGCGCAGGAGGCCTATCTGGATAACCTGCGCCGCGCGTTGCGCTCCGCGTCGCTGGACAGGCAGACTTTTTACGAACGTGTCCAAGGCTTTGTCGAGTTGGTGCGCGAAGGCCGCTTGGTGCTCCGCAAGACGCGCGAACCGAACCACGCGAAGCTCTACCTTTTCGACATTGCCGAGCCGTTCTGCAAGGTAAAGCCCGGCGTCTGGATCAGCGGGAGCAGCAACCTGACGCAGCCGGGACTGGAGACCAACGGGGAGCTGAACCTAGACCTTTCGGACTTCGGCTTCGCCGAGGCCGGGGCGTATTTCGATGAACTCTGGCGGGACGCCGTGCCGCTCACCGAGAACGAGGCCGTGCGGCAAAAGATTTTGTCGCTGATCGACCGCGCCTCCATCGTCGCACCGGTCACGCCGTTCGAAGCGTACCTGCTGGTTCTGAAAAATTACGTTGAGCACCGCATGCTGGCCGATCACGGCGTGCGCATGGACCGCATTCTGGCGGACGCCGGTTACACGCGCTACACCTATCAAGTGGACGCCGTCAATCAGGCCATTGGCACACTGGAGGCATATAACGGGGTGATCGTGGCGGACGTGGTGGGGCTCGGCAAGACAATCATCGCCTGCCTCATCGCCCGGCTGCGGGGCCGACGCGGGATCGTCATCGCGCCGCCGGGGCTGGTCGGTGACCGGGGCGCGACCACCGGGTGGGAGGCCTACCTGCGCCAGTTCAAGCTCCACGATTGGGAGGTCCGCTCTTGCGGCAGCCTGGAGGAGGTCCGCGCCTATGTTGAACGCGACGGGACCTTCCGCACCGTCATCGTGGACGAGGCGCACCGCTTCCGCAACCAGAACACCGAGGACTATGACGACCTGCTGCAGATTTGCCGCGGCAAGGAAGTGATCCTGCTCACGGCGACGCCCTTCAACAACCGGCCCGCCGATCTCCTCTCTCTGCTCAAACTCTTCCTGCCGCCGAAGAACAGCCCCTTGGTGCTTGACGGCAACATGGAGGCGGATTTCAAGGAGTATGGCGAGACC
Organism: uncultured Lentisphaeraceae bacterium; assembly: GCA_964643945.1. Lineage (GTDB taxonomy): Bacteria > Verrucomicrobiota > Kiritimatiellia > RFP12 > UBA1067 > JAHFSX01. The sequence continues at coordinate 2,742 of CAZXVN010000518.1, forward strand.
TTCCGGATGATCGGCTTCGTCTTGAAGAACATGAAGTCGTTTGAGAAGTACGACGAAGTCTGCCGGATGCTCGAACGACTGCTGATCGCCCTACTGCCGGAAGAAAAGAATTTCAAGAAAATCAAAAAGGAGCTCGGCCTGCGGGCCGCCGAGCTGGCCAGGCGCATGCGGGCGGTGATCGAGCCCGTGACCATCCGCCGCAACCGGCTCGATCTGAGGGGCAACCCCGAGTACGCCAAGGAGATCACGACCCTTTCAACCGTGCGCCCGCCCGCTGAGCAATTCTTTTGCCTTTCCAAAAAACAGAGCGAGTTCTACGACCGGGTCATCACCGAGTATTTCGGTCCTAACGGCCTGTTTCATGGTGCCATCTACCGGCCCGGCCAATACGACACCTCGGATGACCGCCAAGAGTCGCAGCAGATCAACATGTTCACCTTCATCAGGGGACTGTTTGTCCGCCGCTTCGAAAGCTCCTTCGGTGCCTTCGCCAGAAGTCTGGACCACGCAGTCACCATGCACGAGAAGGTTCAGGAGTTCGCCAAGGAAACCGGCACATTGCTCGTCAACCGCACGCTGATGGACAAGATCCTGACTGCCGCAGACGGTGAACGTGAGGATCTGCTGGAAGAGATCATCAAAGAATTGAAACGGGGCGAGAGTGTCGGTCATCAGCAGGTGTATCACCTCGACCAGCACTTTGACGCAGACCACTTTTTCCGCGACGTCAGGGCCGACATCAAACTTCTGAAAACCGTCCGGGAGGAGATGCGGGAGCTGAACCTTGAGATGCACGACCCCAAGGCACAGCAACTGATCGCCATCCTGCAAGCCGTTTTGGCTGGCACCTGCAAAGAGATTGCCGGGAAACAGCAGCGGAAAGTCCTGATCTTCAGCGAATACGCCGACACCGTGGACCATTTGCAGGGCTATCTCGACATCGCCCTGCCGGGCAAAGTGCTGGTGGTGAACGACAAACTGAGCCGGGAAATGGACCGCAGGGTCAAGTCCAACTTCGACGCCTCCTGGAAAGAAGAGGAGCAGGTTGACGATTATCAGATTCTCCTGGCCACAGACCGCATGAGTGAAGGCTACAACCTCAACCGCGCGGGGTTGGTCATCAACTACGACATCCCGTGGAATCCCACCCGCGTCATCCAACGTGTGGGCCGCATCAACCGTATCGGCAAAAAGGTTTTCGAGAACCTTTACATCTTCAACTTCTTCCCGACGGAACAGGGCGCCGACATTCACCGAAGCCGCCAGATCGCTGGCGAGAAGATGTTCCTGATCCATTCGACCATTGGCGAGAACGTTCAGATTCTCGCCCCGGACGAGGAACCGACGGCAGCCGGACTCTTCCAGCAGGTGAACCGGGATGCCGAGGAGCAGGAAGGCGAGAGTTTCCTGACCAAAGCCCAGCGGGAACTGAAGAAACTGAGCCAAGAGCATCCGGAGGCGTTGGAGCGCATCGCCCAACTACCGGCGCGCGTCAAGACCGCCTCGAAGCGCACGCCCAAAGGCGTGTACTTCTTCCGGCGGCGCGGCGCCGCGCTCTTCACGTTGTTGCACGGGGCAGACGCCATCACCCAGGTGACAGTCGAGGA
>CAZXVN010000519.1:0-21018 GCA_964643945.1 uncultured Lentisphaeraceae bacterium
CAGTCATCCTGGCCCACACGCATCCCCTATATTGAAACCCTCAACCTCTCTCCCTTCCCTACTGACCTGGGGGAAGCACAGCCCGCAAGCCAATGTCGCAGTAGAAGGATTCAGGGAGGTAGTTGCGGCTGTACGCAGGCCGGCAGTAGGACGGGATGCTGCACCAACTGCTGCCGCGAATGGCGCGATACGAGCCCTCGTATCCCGGATACCAGTCAAAACACCACTCCCATACGTTGCCGCTCATGTCGTAAAGCCCCAGTTCATTCGCCGTCTTCGTGCCGACTGCTTGGTCGCCTCCACCAGAGTTGCCCGAATACCACGCCACCGCGTTCACAGCATTTCCACCGCTGTATTCGTCACCCTGGCTCTGCGTGCCGCCGCGGGCCGCAAACTCCCATTCGTCGTCCGTCGGCAGGCGATAGCCATTGGCGGAGGCGTTGACATAAGGGTCAAAGACCTGTTCTGCCTTGTAGATCAGCGTAAGGCCTTCATCAGTATAGTACACCGGCGTACGTCCCTCCTTCTGGCTGCGGGCGTTGCACCACTTCACGCAGTCGTACCAGTTTACCGTTTGCACCGGATGGTTCGTCGCGCTGCCAGCCCCGACACTTCCGATGTCGTAGCCGTTCGCCGCCGCCCAGGTCCGCACCGTCTGCCACTCGGCCCAGGTGACCTCGTACTTGCCGATATAGAAAGAAGAGACCGTGATAGCCCCGTTGCCAATGTTTGTAAACGACCCGCCCTGGACGAGCACCATGCCGGATGGCGCCGCAGGCGGCGGTGCATTCGTCACCGTCGCCACCACCCGGTAGCACATCTGCACGGAACAGGTGTAGCTGCCCGTGGCGAACTGCGCAATGGAGTCAAGCGCCGCCCCCGACGCCCCCGTAAAGTTCGTCCACGGCCCGCTCGGCGTCGGTGCCCACTCCACTCGGTATACCGTCGCCGTCGAAACCCGGTTGAACGAGAGCCGCCCCGATCCATTGAACGACTGGATCGCCAAATCCTCCGCGCCAGCCAACCCGCACGCCGCACAAACCACTGCGGCAACCCAGCTTCTCATGCCCCGCATCATCCGTTTCATCGCTGCCACCTTTCCAAACCATCAAACAAAAGGCCATATTGAACGCTATCAGGGTCTCCGCCGTCAACCGGTTTTTAAAATACCGCCGCAAAAACCGCCGCACCCGCCTCCTGCGCGCTCCTGACGGCCCTGCCGACGATTGCGGCACGCGGATACGCTCGCCGTCATTGAGTGCACTAACGCCGCGCTTGTACGCGCGGCTCTGTCAGCACCCTGATCGTCTTGCGGTTCGCGCACGGCCGTGCAGTCTCATTCCCCAGATACATCTTACGCGCTCCCGCGCTCTGTTTTTGCCCCGCGTGAAGTGTGCCACGCGGTTCCCCCCCACAATAAGCGGAGCGCATGCGGGCAGGGCTGACTTGGCTTCTTGAGGCGTATCTCATCCGTCCCGCCTGTTCTGCCTGTCGCATCTTCTCGCGCCGCCGGCAGGCACCCACAAAAAGCGGAGCGGGTGCGGGCAGGGCGCACTGGGAATTTTCAACGCGTACCCGCGCGGCGCGGCCCCTGCCGCGCGAAAAGGCCCGTGCGCATCTCCCCGCACCCCGTTGCGGCCCCCAGCGGCTCGCATCCCACCCCGGTCGCACCCATCCCTAAAAGCGGAGCGGGTGCGGGTCAACGCGGACTTAGATTTTTGAGGCGTACCCGCCGTCCGCCACCGGCGGCAAAAAGCTCGTCCGCGTGACTCCGCACCCCGGAGCGACATGCGCCGCGGCGGCAGAACGGGCAGCAAGGACACGGAGCCCGACGGCCGACGCCTGCACAGCGGTCTAGGCCAGACATCCGGGAACCCGAGAGCACAAACAGAGATCATCGCCGCGACGCCTCAACCCACCCTCACACGGCCTCAAACGTTCAAACCCCGGAACCAGCAGACGACCTCGCCGTCTTCAGAAAGACCGACAACCTTGCGGTTTTTATCGCTCATATCCATGCCGATTACTTTCCTTCGATGATCAGGTCGAGGCGCCTGTTGAATTCGGACAGGGACAGTCCTCCGTCTTCAATGGTAAGCCAGCCGCTGTAACCCGTGTCCTCAAAAGCTTGCCGAACGGCCGGCCAGTCGACGCTGCCGTCGCGCGGATGAACGAAATCCCCGCCGTGCCCGTCCGGCTTCAACTTGAAATCCTTGATGTGCACCTTGGCGATGAGCGGGCCGAGCGCCCGGATCCACTCCTGAGGCTTCGCGGGATATTTCACATGGTTGCCGACATCGAAGTAAAACTTGACCCAGGGGCTCTGGAACGCTTCGACGAAGTTCTTCGCCAGGGCCGGCGTGACCCAAAGGTTGTTCCATACGTTTTCAATCGCGATTACAACCTTGGTCTGCTCGGCTATCGGGATGAGCTTCTTGATGGCCTCGCGCGAAGTGTCGGTCGCACGATTCTGAGCCTCGATATAGGTTTTGTATCTGTCGTTGTCGCCAGCCGCCACGCGCGTGACGTGGCCGGTTTTCTCGTCGAACTCGACGGCCAACTCCCACGGCTGCGGCATCGCCATGCCGCCGGTGCGACACGTCACCAGGAGGATGGCATCGGCGCCGTAGCCTCTTGCGGCTTTCAGGGCATTGGCCGCTGACGCAACGGAGCCCTCGACCGTTCCCTTGTCGCTGCTGTTCATGTCGGCCCATCCGCGCAGGACGGAGTGAATGCGCATGCCGGTCTTGTCAGCCATCTTGCGGCATTCGGCCGCCTCTGCCTCGCCGATCACGGCATTTGTCTCGACGCCGTCGAATCCGCATTCCTTGAGCTGGCGCAGGCCGTCCTCCGCCGGCTTGCCGACGATGGTTGCCTTTAAGAGTTTCGTCTTGAACGGCTGCTCGGCATGCAGCCTCCTCGCGGAAAGCAGGCTCACGCCTGCAGCCATGGAGGTTTTGATGAATTCGCGCCGTTTGACAGTCATGTGAAGGCCTCCCTGATCAGATTCAGCCGTTGAGGTTCCATCCCTCGCGGTATTTCCTGCGAAGGAACTGCTCAGCCTCTGGGCGGTTGGCCACCTTCATGTTTGCAGCATCCCATTCCAGTTTTTCTCCGGCCCTGTAGGCGACGAGCGCAAGCATGTTGTTCTCCACCAGTGTCCCCGAGTATTCAAAGTTGCACGACGTTTTTTTGTCGGTCTTGCAAGCCGTGATCCATTCCTTGTGGTGGCCGGGAGACGCCGGAATCAGCTCCTCCTTCTTAGGCGCCTTATACTGGGTCATGTCGCCTTTCAGGATGACAACCCTGAAATCATAATCCCCGTACAGGACGCCTTTGTCACCATATACGATGATCCCCTTGAAGGCGTTTTCCCGGCTGAAAATGGACGATGGCATGCCGGGTTTCTTGCCGCCGTCGTACCATTGGACCTTGATGGCGGGCCTCCAGTCGTTTGCAGGGTGCTCCCATGTGGCTGTCAGCCATTCCGGACAGGTGTCGGCACTGACCACCGGCGTGCCCTGCGCTTCGCAGGCTGTCGGGCTCTTGAGGTCAAGCAGATAGGAAGCCATGTCCATCATGTGGCTTCCCATGTCGCCGATCTGGCCTGCCCCGAAGTCCCAGAACCGGTTCCATCCGAGGCAGCCCCCGTTGAAGTACTCCGGGTTGTAGGGGTGAAAGGTGGAAGGACCGATCCACAGGTCCCAGTTGATGTTTTCGGGTATCGGCACGACTTCCGGAAGGTAGCTGCCGCCTTTTGGCGTCCGGCTGCACCATACATGGCCGGACTTGATTGTGCCCAGCGCGCCGTCCCTGATCAGTTCCGCCATCCGGCGGTAATTGTCCGAAGCATGGATCTGCGTGCCCATCTGGGTTGCGATCCTGCCCTTGTTCTTCGCGTAGGTATCGCGGAGAAGGCGCGCCTCCTGCACAGAAATCGCGATCGGTTTCTCGCAGTAAACATGTTTGCCCCGGTTCATGGCCCAGTTGGCGACGAAAGCGTGCGTGTGGTCGGCTGTTGAGCAGACAACGGCCTCGACATCCTTCTGCTCCAGGCATTTTCTCCAGTCGGCGTATGTCGTGGCCTTCGGGAATTTTGCGGCGGTATCGGCGAGGGTCTTTGAATTGATGTCGCACAGCGCGACAACGTTTTCGCTCTGGACCTCGTTCAGGTTGGCTGCGCCGCGCCCGCCGCAGCCGATCACTGCGATGTTGAGCTTGTCGTTCGGCGAGTTGCCCTGCGCAAGCAATCCGGACCGGGCGAACATGAATCCCGCCCCTGCCAGCGTGCTTTGTTTCAGAAAAGTACGTCGTTTCATAAGAGGAATAAAAATCCGATCACTAGCATCCCATAGCCGGAACAGGAACGGACCGCACGCCACCTTGGCGTGACCACGAAACGTTCCGCAAGCCATCTTTGTTGGCTTCTATTATGCGGGGGAAGGTGAAAATAGTCAACCCCCGATTCCGCCGATTTTTCGGCAGGATTTCCCGCAGGATTTCCCGACACAAAAAAAGCTGTCCTTGGGGACGGTCGCGGCTGTAGCCTACAGCCGCATGCAAAAGAAAACCGATACAAAGCACGGTTGAACGCGCTCATCAGCGCCCCCGAGGGAACACTCCCAAGGCCAGCGAAGACAGCGTACACCACGCTGCGCCAGATCGTCCAGTGGATTCCCGAAGGGCTCGTCGACCGCGTTTTTTCTTGGTCTCGTCGACCGGCTATTTCTTCAGCGCTTCGTAGATGCCTTGAGCGATCATGTTGGCCAGAACCTGGTCGCCCCGGCCGGTCGTGTGGACGCCGTCGTGATTGAGCAACGTGTCGTTGCAGGTCCAGCGCCCGCCGGGGTAGACGGTAATGCCCTCGTTGGCCAGGCAGGCCATGAAGGCTGCACGCACGTCAATCAGCACTGTGCCTGTCTCGCGGGCGACGTTGCGCATCACCTCGGCGTACACGTCGCATTGGGGATTCGGCTTGAGCGGGGAGTCCTTGAGCAGGGCAAGCGTCGCCAGAACGGGAACCGTCTTGTTGGCCTTGGCCTGGGCCACCAGCTCGCGCAGCATCGTGCCGTACTCCTCCGGCGTGCTCTTCTTCCACCACACGTCGTTGACGCCGATAAAGATCACGGCCACGGCCGACTTGTCGCCGGCGATGGTCTGGGCAAACGGCTCCGGCTTCGTGCCGCCCGCGTGATTCTTGGAGTCCTGCCCGTCGCGGATCGTCTGCACGCCCGCGCCGTTCACGCCGTGATTGATGACGCGGACGCCCAACGACTTGGAGCCTGCTCCGGCCGTGACCCCGTCTTGGAGCGTCTTGACGAGCCCGCCGCCCCAGGTGATGGAGTCGCCGAAAACGGAAATGACCATTCCTTGCCTGAGCGGTGTTCCGTGCCCGCCCAGCCGCTCGATGCCCGGGACATCGTACAAAGCCCGGCGCGCTTCGCAAGCCTTGGGCGACCTGTCAACCGGCAGGTCGACCGCCTGCACCAGTTTGCCGGTCGGCACCAGTTCGCCCTTCGGGGTGAGCGCGGCCGTGTAGGTGCCCGGCGCCTGCCCCGCAGGATCGCGGAAGCCGATCTGCGCCAGCTGCCCGGCCGTCAAGCCCTTGCCGGTTGCGCCGACACGGATCGTGTCGGCGTCCCTGCCGGCGCTGCGGATGATCAGGGCGCTTCCCGGCTTCCACGCCTTGCCGCTGCTGTCCGCAAAGACCAGCCGGGCGCTGTTCGTGCCCACGTCAATGGTTGCATCGCTCTGCACGTCCAGCGTCCCCATGGTTTCGCTGTGGCCCTGCACGTGCAGTTCCGCCTGCTTGCCGTTGAAGGTCACGGGCACAGTGTCCGCGACCTGGTCATCCGAACACCAGCACAGGAGCCCGCTGATCACCACCGGCCCTGCGGCGAACGTCACGCCCTTCGGTTTGTTCAAACGCGTCTCGCCGGCGATGGTCATGACGCCGGTGAGCGTGCTCGCCTTGTCCCCGGCCAGCGTGGTCCCCTTTCCAAAGAGGACATGGCCTCCGCCTTCCAGTTTAGACGACAAGGTCGTGGGGCATCCGCCGCCGTTCCTGATGCGCCACGTCACGTCGGGGCTGACCGTGACTGTGCCGCTCATGGTGCAATACGTCTGACCCGACCAGGTGGCGTCGGCTTCAACCGCGAGGCTCCGCCTGCAGGTGATCCGCGACCCCAGGTTAAGCTCGCCACCCAGCATGCGCACGGGGTTTGGGCCGCTGCCCAGCGCGTCATTGTTCGCCATCAAAAGCGTGCCGCTCTCAATGGCCACCGTGCCGGTATACCCCGTGTTCGTGCCGGAAACGATCACGGTGCCTTCAGGCGGGCCGCTGACGACGAACTCGCCCGAGCCGCTGATCGGTCCGGAAAGGGTCAGGCGCTCTGCCCCGAGGTACCAGCGGTTGTCGTTGCGGAATTCGACGCGGCCGGACAACTGGAGCGGGCAGGCGATCGTCTGCGAGCCGTCCTTTCCCGTCTTGCCCAGCGCCTTGAACTGCACTTTCGCGCCGTCACCCAGCAGCAGGGGCTGGCCTTCGAGCGTACACGCGAGCGGCTCCTTCGGGTCAAAGGTCAGGGAGCCCACCGGCGTCTCGCGGCTGAGGCGGATGGTGGTCGCCGCAGTGAGTCCGGCGATGATCGCGTGGTCTCCCTTGCCGGGCACGCCGGTCGCCGGGCTCCAGTTGGCGGCCGTGTGCCAGTCGTTATCCTTCGCGCCGGTCCAGACATAGTCTGCCGCCTTCGTGCAGCGTGCGGTGCTCAGCGAAATCAGAAGTGCTGTGAATCGTATTATCGTTGACATCCGTTAGGTCCTTTAATTTCACTAGCATCCCATAGCCTGAACAGGACTCCCGCCCTGACCTCACACCCGCCGGACCCGAGAGAACGGGCATACAGCAAATAGATCCGACGGCCATGACCGACTTAAACTCACAGGCTAAGGTGACGCCGCAGTAAACCATCATTGCTTGACCGGAACCGGCTTCGCTCCGATCAAACCCGCGACAGCCCCGTACCTTTCCGTATCCTATGCCCTTTACTCGCATCAGGTCCGCCTTGGCCTTGTAGGGGCGGGCCTCAATGATCCTGCTGGCGAAGGCCTCTCAAAAACGCACCCCAGCTACGCGCTCCTTGAAGATGCCGAAAATCCATGAGCCGCGCCATCCGGCCTACTCGGCCTTGGGAAAGCCGGTGATCGCTTTCTTCCAGACCTCAGCCCAGCGGCCCTTGAACCGGTGCATGACCGTCATTTCTTCCGGGGTGATATGGAACACCAGACATTCTCCGGGTTCAGGTTCTCGGTTGCCCGAGGCGCAATTGTAGATGTCGATGCCCCGCCACTTGAAATTCGCCGCCGCATGCGTATGGCCGTAGAGAACGCCGATCACATTGTAATCTTTGATGACCTCGTAAAAGGCGTCCCGCTCTTCCGCCGACCACCAGCCCCACGCCATGCTGAACCCTTCATCGAAGCCCAGATGCGTCATGATGATCACCGGCCTTCCGCTGCGGCCGACGCACTTCGCGAGGTCTTCCTTCAGGAACGCGAGGCTGAACTGCGGCTCGTGTCCGAGCCCATCCATCGCGCCCTTCCTGACCCGGGCATCTCCCGGATAAAAATTCTGCTGCACAAAATGAACCTGCCCCCAGTCCCAGGCGTAATGGAGTCCGTTGCTGGAAATGTTCGTCAGCCCTGGCCTGACCTTGTTGCGCTCCTTGATTCCCCGGGCGGGCGCCGCGCCTTCCACCAGACCGCCATCGTGATTGCCCCAGCCCTCATAGACCGGATAGCAGATCCGACCCTCGCCTTTCACGCCGTAGTCCTTGACAAAGAGCGCCCATTGCTCCGCCATGCCGTCATTCGTCAGGTCTCCGGTAATCACAACGCCCCGCGGCGTCCCGACCGCCCCGCCCGCTTCCTTGAGGCAGGCCGTTCCGGGCAACTCGTTCATAAAGTCGATCGTGCCCTGATTGGAAGCCAACGTCGGAGGCAGCACCGTATAGTGAAGATCCGACACCGCAAAGAAGGTGATGTCATGGGTGACCTGCCTGTCTGCCGTCCTGAAGCGCCAGACCTCTCCCGTCGTGGCGGGATGCGCGCCGTTCTTACTGTCGACCCGCCAGAAGTATTTCTTGCCGCACTCCAGCGCCTTGGGAAGATCGCACTGCGAGACATGGCCTTCCAACACACGGGTAATGACGGCGGCGCCGGACTGAACGGCGGCTTCATCTTCGCTGAAAAGGACGGTCTGGCTGACCGCATACCGTCCCGGTGTCCATCTGAGCGTCCGGGTGTCGGCCGGCACGGCGGAAACGTGTGTCTGCGGCGCAGGGGTTGCGGCTCTCCCGGTTTCCGACGCAAAGCTCCACAGCTCGCCCTTGTAAAGTACCGCGCGACCTTCTCCTGTTTGATCGACCCTCCAATAGTACATCTGCCCGAGTTCGACCTTCACCGGGCCGAAACACCCTTTTCCTGACGGCACGTCCGCCCTGAAGGTTTTCGAGCGGCGGTCCGCGCCTTCAGCTTCTTTCTTGTCCGTGCCAAAGTACACGTCCGCGCCCTGTGCTTTGTCGCAGGCCTCAGACCACTTCAGCGTGATATCGAAACCCGCCGCCTCGCTTTTGTTCGCCGGCACCGGGGCAAACGCGTTGAACTGCCCGTTGTTCTTTCGTATGGCGGCCTGGGGAAGGGCCTCGTCATAGATGCACATCTTTGCGATTGAAAGTCCTGTGGCGGCGGCGGCCGTGCCTTTTCCCGGCAGGCAGGCCGCACCGATCCGGAACGTCAGACCGCGCGCTTCGACCTTCGGGCACGGGTTCGTCTTAGACAGCTCCCCGTCCACATAGAGCTTCAGTTCGCCGTCAGCACTCCGCACATACGCGACATGATGCCAGGCACCTCCTGCGGGAGCGGGATAGTCGAAGCCGGCTCTTGCCCCACCCACCATCCACGCGCCGTCCATCGAGTTCCTGCCGAAACTGAACCGGCCGCTTTCCTGATTCCCCAGATCGCCCACCGAAAGCACCGGGCACGCGTCCGGCGGCATATCCTTCCGGAAGACCCAATACTCGACCGTAAAAGCCCCGCTCAGCAGGCTGGACTCGATGCAAGCGTCCAACCACGACCTCCCGTTGAAGAGCACGGCCTTGCGGCCGGCCGTCTCGCCAACCTCCGGCGCTGAAGTCATCCCTGCGAAACTGCCGTCCAGCGTGCCCCTGTTCGGCCACTTCTCGATCCTGCCCTCGCTTAGCCCCTCGGCCTTGAGCCAGACCAGCGGCTTCTCCGGCTTCATTTCACCGGCCCCGGTCATGCCTGCACTAGCGAGTTCTTCCGCCGAAGCCGCTTTATCAAGAATGCAGATTTCCGAAATCGAACCAGAGAAGTAGCGGGCGAGATCGGTGACGCCGATGAAGATCGGATCGTCAGTAAAGAGGTCGAGCGTGCGCTTCGCCGAGCCGCTGAGTTTACCGTCCACGTAAAGGCTTTCCAGCCCGTCCTTCCCGCCCGCGTATGTCAGCACGACCAGATGCCACTTGCCCGCTTCCGGGGATCCTCCCCCGTACCCCATGTCTGCCGACCAATGCACAACGGCGCCGGTGTTCTTGGCGCTCCCGTAATTGAGGTGCGCGCCCCGGTTCGCCACACCCCTGTGCGCCCAGTAAACCAGCGGCTCTTCACCGTCATTGATCTGTGGATTGAAGACGCGCACGGCAATCGTCCACGCGTTGCCAGCCGTGATCGAAACGGGCGCCGGAAAAGTTGACTTGAGGAAATCTTTTGTCCCGTCGAAGGAGACGGCCTTCCGCCCGTCGACCGTGGCAACCGTGGCGCCGCCAAGCTTGGCGGACTCGAAGGTCTCCCGGCTCTTACCCGTGCTGGACCATGAGGACAGTTGCCCGGACGGCAGCCCGGACGCATCCAGGTCCACCAGCTTCGCAGCCGCCAATGGCAACGGAATCGCGGTCGTCAGCACGCCGGCGCCTGCCAAACAGGCGAGAATTTCCAGCGGGGCTCCCTTGCGCCAAACCCGCTTGCCCAACCCGCTCGCCGCTGTCTTCCGTCGCCTATTCATTTTCGCGCGCCTCCGAATTCCGGCAGGTGTGCAACCTGACAGCATATATGGTTGATTCATGTCGATCGTTTTTAGTCCGGCTTCCAGCGGTTACTCGCGTTCGGTACGCTGCCTTGTTGGGGGGGAAGGCTGTTTCATGTGTTGAACCGCATAAGCATCCAAAAGACCCCGAATCATCTTTTGGTAGGCGGTTCTGTGTATCCCTGCCTGCTCCTTGAAGAAATCAAGGCTGACCCTACTCAACGAAATCGTGACCTTGACCTTTTCCTCTTTGAAGGCGAGCTGTTCCGGCGACGGGAGAAAGTCTGTCACCACCTGCACCTTACCCATGGGTTCATCCGTGTATGTGATTTTGTTCTTCATAAAGTCTCTTTCCTTTCGCCAGTATCCGGCACCGAAGATCCGTATGACATTATTCCGATACGTGAAACGCACAGTCATAATACCGGACACCATTCGACCGGTGCCTTATGTATGGCTTAAAGGATAGCGGTTTAGGCGCGGAATAGCAGTACGAAAGTATGGCAATAAGCCTCATTGGTAAGATGCCTGTTGACATCATGCGTGCTAGCACGTAAAGTATGCTCATGAATGTGCCGAAGGCGGAGCGCAAGGCCGCCGCCCAGAAAGCCGCCCAGGCCCGCTGGGCCAAACGCCCCGCAGCTACTTAACGGATGTTCCTATGGACAGCATGACTCCAGAGCAGCGCCGCCGGTGCATGTCGCACATCCGCGGCAAAGACACCGGGCCGGAATGGGTTGTGCGCCGCATGGTGCATGCCATGGGCTTCCGTTACCGTCTGCATGTGAAGGATCTTCCCGGCAAACCGGATCTCGTGTTGCCGCGCCACCGTAAGATCATCTTCGTCCACGGCTGTTTCTGGCACGCGCACGGCTGCCGCATGGTCAAGCGCCCTCCGGCCACACACAAGCGGTTCTGGAAAGACAAGTTCGCAAAGAATGTTAGCCGCGACCGACTGACATTGCATCACTTATGGAAAGCGGGATGGCAAGTTCTCGTTGTGTGGGAGTGCGAGACGAAAGACCCCGCACAACTCCGCACGATCCTCTCCTCATTTCTCGCGCCGGCACTGGGCGCATCCAACTACGGTCTCGCCGAGCAACACGCCCTCTATGGGCAAGCCGCGGAAAGCCGCGAAGAGACCGGAGCGGAAGGCGTTCCGGGGCATTACACGTGACAGACCTGAGAAAAGCACCCTGCATATCGCGCGTAACTCGCTGGCCCCGCCCCTCAAACTTTACCGCTGTCGTTCTCCACCGGTTTCCGCAAACATCCTGAATATGCACACCCTCGCAAACCTCGCCAAAGCCCTGAACAGGGGGGTCTGGGGGTCGTATCGCGACAAACGGACAAAGTGAGTTTCCGAATCACCAAACACGGCGCCCCGTCTCAACATGCGACAAACAGTCATGTGCCCATCCCGCTTTGACATTGCCGCTCATCCGTCACATCCCCGTCCCACCCTGTCCTACCCGTCCTCAAACCCTGAAGACTTCCTTACCAGACTTTCCCCCTGACCCGCCAACTCACCACCCAGCAGATCACCACTATCACTGACGGACCTAAGCAAGGTGTCTTCGGTAACAGGGCTTTCAGGCGCGGATGCGCCTGCCCGGAGAAACACGGAGAGCCGGATGAGCATGGCGGGCGCACGTTTTGTCGCTGGAACTTCGGTCTAAAGTCAACGCCAAGAATAATTTTTTTTAGCCCTTTTTTGGGCGTTTCACGGTTTGTCGAAAATTCTAACGCAAAAACCGCAATAAGATAGTGCGGAGTCAATTCGATTTTTCATCAGCGGAAAAGTATTCTTTCAATGTGTCGCCCTTGCATGCTTCCATCTTTCGGATGAATCCTCATTTATGGTAAAGTAGTCCGCATGAAAACGTATCACATTCGCATCAGACATTTAGCACTACTCGCGTTTGCAGGGACTCTGTTATCTGTAAAGGCCGAGCCTTATATTGTCGCTGTATCGGAGACAGACTATGCCGATGCCAGGTGGAAGAAGGTTTGCGACACTTTGCTCGCGAAGTACATGGACTCACAAGTCCTGACCTATCATGAGAGTGTGACGAATGCATTGCCTGCCTTGCAGAAAGCGCAGCCTCGTGCAGTCGCGTTTGTGGCCTCTCATACGAATTGTGGACAGCGCTTTGTTGCGGAGATTCACCATGTGATGCGCGCCATCGACACTGATGTCTACACCGATGCACCGTGGGGAATCATCACGGGTATCACGTCCGAAGATGCCTGCAAGCGTGTTGCCACAACAACACCGCTGGTCGTCAGCAATACGCTGGCCAACACGGCCATTCCTCTTGAAAATCTGGTAGCAGGCGAGTGGTACGATGAGTTAAAGCAGTCTCTGCATGTGTACAAGCTCAAAGGTGAACCTATTGTCCGGGACGAGAACGCAGAGAAGGATCCCGCTGAACCCCTCGCAACAAAGATCAACGCCAACACCGTCGATCTGATTGTCGGCTCCGGGCATGCCACGGAGCGCGACTGGCAAATCGGCTACCGTTATCCGGCAGGCTCGTTTCGCTGCGACAACAATCAACTGCATGCCAGAACTCATGCCGATAAAATACAGATTCCCATCCACTCGACGAATCCAAAAATTTATCTTCCCTGCGGCAACTGCCTGATGGGACATGTGGACGGTCAGAATGCGATGGCGCTTGCCTGGATGCGAGATGCGAATGTAATGCAGATGGCAGGCTACACAGTTCCCACGTGGTTCGGATATGCAGGCTGGGGCATTATGGATTATATGCTGGAGATGCCTGGCAGATATACCTTTGCTGAGGCATTTCTGGCCAACCAGATCGCGCTCGATCATCTGCTACTCACGCAACCCAGCAAGGGACTCGAATTTGACAAAACTGTTGTGGCCTTTTACGGCGACCCGCTCTGGGAGGCTCGCATGGCCTCACAGCCTTCTGGCTATGAGCAGACGCTTGCAAAAACGAATGACGGCTACACGCTTACCATCAAACCTCTGCGCGGAGAGAACTCCTTCAAGCTGCTCAGCTATAACGGCTCGCAACGCGGCAACCGCCCCATCATCGCATGGCTGCCGAAAAAGATGACTAAGCCTGTCGTTGTCGAAGGCATGGAACTTCATCCTGTTGTCACCCCGCGATTTATTCTCATCCCCCTACCCGCCACGCTGAAAGACAGCTATATGGTTCGTGTCACAGGACAGGAGGTCTGGAGGTCTGGGGGGTCGTATCGCGCCATACGGACAAAGTGAGTTTCCGAATCACCAAGACCGGACTCACCTCTCAACATTCAACAAGTAGCCTTCTCCCATCCCGTTTTGACATTGCCGATCAACACCGATTTCCGCTAACGCCCCTGAAAACGCCCCTGAAAACGCCTGTGAAAATTATAGAACTTCTATCGTCCGCCCCCGCTCTCTTCTCGATCTCCCGGACACCGTCGCGATGGCACTCAAAGCCTATTTCGCGCGACTGGACAGGCTATCGAACGCCTTGGCCGACCATCTGCGCAATGATGTCGCCCCCTCCCCTAACGGACGATGCCCGCGTGTTTGTCATGTCATGCAAATGTACTACATTGTTTCGTCAACCAGCCGGTTCGCGTGGTCAATCAGATACAACGGCAGAGAGAGCAGGCGATAAGAGATGCGGGTTCCGTCATGCATCGTGTCTGTGACCTTCAGCAAGGACGGTTTATCAGCGTTGAAGCGCAGGGCCAGACGCGCCTCCTTCTCGGCCACAAACTGCCACAGCGAGCGCAGCCGCCCGGTCTTCCCGGCTTTCACCTCCACCGGCACGATACGCCCGCCGCGGACGATCACATAGTCCACCTCGGCTGCGGACGTCGGCTTTTCGCGCGCCCAGTAGAACAGCTCCGGCGCCTCCCAGAACGGACGCGCATGCAGCAGATGTTGCCCCACAAGCTGTTCGACTGCGGTGCCTGCGTTCACCAGCATCAGGTCCGGCTCGCGCTCCACGTCGGCCGCCCTCAGGCCGCAGGCGTGAAGCAGAAGGCCACAGTCGAGAAACAGCACCTTGAACGCAGCCTCCTTGGCGCCCGCCCCGACCGGCAGGCCAGAGCATGAGGACTGCCTGACCCTGTAGACGAGCCGGGCGAGCTCCAGCAGGTGCAGACAACGGCCAAGCTCCCGTGCGGAATCCTCTCGCGAGACGTTCGCAAACTTGAAACGCTGTCCGACCATAGCAGGCAATCGACTGAACACCTTGAGGAGGCGATCATGGTTGACCCTCTGCCCATACTTGGCGAAATCGTCGCGAAGTGTCCCGAGGATTGACTCCTTGACGCGGTCGGCCTCCAGCAGCGAGTGCGTGCGGGCATACGTCTCGACCGCCTCGGGCATTCCGCCCAGCGCCAAAAAGGTGCGGAAGAGCCGCAAGAGTGTCTGGTGTGCGGTGTCCGGCATCGTCTCCTGGCTGCCGAAAGCGCTCAGAAACGCGGACCAGCGTTCGTTTCCAGTCGCGTCGAGAAACTCGCCAAACGTCATGGGGCCTAAGTGCAGGTACTCGATGCGCCCGACGGGCATGGAAAACGAATGATCCTCCAGGACAAAATCCAACAGCGAACCGGCTGCGATGACATGGAGGTCGGGAATCTCCTCATAGAAGTATCTGAGCCGCGCCAGGAATTCCGGCACCGCCTGGATCTCATCGAAGAAGAGCAGCGTCTTCCCGGGGATGAGCCGCTGGCCGTACTCCAGTTCCAACAACTGCACCATCCGGCTGGGCGGTTCCTGAACGATTCCCCTGAGAAACGCTCGATCCCGATCCGCGTTGACGGTCAGGCTGGCCGCGAACTCGCGCTTGGCGAACGCCTCGACCAGATACGATTTTCCGACCTGTCGCGCACCGCGCAGCACGAGCGGTTTCCGCTTCTGCCGCTGCTTCCATTCCATCAGATGGGCAAACGCTACCCGGTTCATAATGCTCCTTATAAGGGGTTATTAGGTGCATAGTATGAACAATATAACGGGTTTTGTCAAGTCGCCTGAACTCGCCTGAACTACTGAAATACAGCGTTTACCGATCTTCGTTCACCTCGTTGGGTGGCATGGATGGTCTGCCCGTTGACATCCACCCATTTAATGACGCAACAATGCACAAAGAACGAATCGCATACGGTCTCCTTGACTTCATTTCCTTTCCTCGATGATCACCGGCCGCGCCCAACGCTCCGCGATCTACACTGCCATGCTCAGCGAGGAAGGCCAATCCTTTCGCGAGAAGATCGAATCCCTGCGCCAACTCTGGAATGCCATGCCTGCCACATACGAATCCGTAGCGAAAGGCCGCGCGGCCCTTGCGCAGTTCCACTTTTTCACCGCCAGCGCCGATTGGTACATCGTCGAGAAAGACAGCGACCCCGACGGCGATGGCCAGCTCCAAGCCTTCGGCCTGGCCGACCTCGGCTACGGCCCGGAACTCGGTTAAATCAGCCTGCCCGAGATCCTCGCCGCCGGCGCTGAAATGGATTTGCACTGGACACCGAGAACACTTGCTGAGCTCACCGGCCGCTGCTTGGCGTGACATCAAACGGGCGGGGGTTTTTCTGCCGCCTGTCTTCGTGAAAAGATTTTTGCCTGCGGGCTCTTGAGCGGCGCGGTCTTCCGCGTCCGACAGAAGCTTGTTAGAAGCCCCGATACTCTTGAATCGCTTTCCCATCAACGAACACGCGGTAGGTCTGCTTACGCCTCGATCCCCGGCGTACAGCGAATCGCACCCAGAGCGGAAGTTCTCCCGCGGCTATCATCTCTTCCATAGTTGTCCTCAGTTGTCCTCCCGTTGAACGATCGGCCTCACTGGCGCCGCGACAACGACCTCTGTCATGCAAACTGAGCGCCATAGCTGCGTCAAGTCCAGGCTGATCTTACGTTTTTACACCAGTCCGTGTGTCTCCCTTCCTGATGTATCACCTGTTAGCTGCCGGTTTGCCCGGCACACAACGGTGCGGGGCACGAACGCGCATCAGCGCGTTCGTGCCCCCGCTGGCAGGGTCATGCCTTTTTGTACTTTGGATCTCATAAACGACAATCAACATTCATGTAGATTATTTGTGCGTTCATTTGTAATCCGACCACGAATTCCACGTGTACCCACAAACCAGGCACGCGTTCTTCTTACTTATAGTAATGCCCGAAGATGCCCTTTCCATGGTCTTAACAGTCAAGCATCGTGGACAAGTCAAATAATCTGTCATGGCGGGAAACCCGACGTTTCGGTCCATAAACACTAACCGAAGTTTTCTGTAATCGCTATCACTATAGTTCCTTCTGTCACTGCTGTTCCAGATTCGCAACAATTCCTCGTTAGACATCTTTGAGAAATTCACGAATGCTCGACGCTCCTCTTCTTCAGTCTTGTGGTGAGTTGGTTTTCTTAATTTGAAACATCCCCTCCAAATTATTGAAATTCCAAATGCAATAGCACCAACCCAAATTATCCACACATAAAAACCACCAATCTTCGGCCGCCTCTCTATATATGAGCCGTATGATGCAACAATCCCACCTGTGATACAGAATATTCCAATAAGGATGTCTTTGCTACCGCCAAAAGTCCTTTCAAATGGCGCGTGCTTCTTAGCCCTTTCAGTAATATCGTCAGCCCTCTTGTCGTCTATTCCTTGTGCCTTCAACTCGCGTCGTATAGTACCTGTGGTTTCATTATCGAGCGCCAGCCCTAACGCGTAGTCGAAGGCTGACTTGAGCGGATCATTCTTATCATAATCGAGCATCAGCCCTAACGCGTAGTCGAAGGCTGACTTGAGCGGGTTGTTATTATTAATTGACATAGTTTGCTGTCCTTATTAGTCGAGCGTTAAGTAGACTTTGTCTTTACTCTTCATCCGATTCCGAAACCTCTCCCCCCATGTTTCGGGATTGGCGTTGGTTCGGCAAACGACACTGGAGCGGTGTTGTATGCAAAGCGGTATTTGCATGTGGGGCAGGTTGCGAGTAGGTCCCCCGAGTTTTCTGGTAGTCGCAACTTCGTGCCGTCCTGTGGACACTGTTGGCTGCCGAAGACGGCATAAGGTCCAACGCACTAGCTGCCGCCGCGAAATTCGTCCATGGCCCTGCGGGAGATGAAGCCCATTCACGCCGGTAGTTCGTTGCGTTAGGCAACGTGTTGTAAATCAACCGCCCGCATCCATCAAACGACTGTATCCGCAGTTCCCCCGCGCCGGCCATACCGCCTGCTGCGCAAACCAACGTCAGCACCAAACACCCACAACAACGCTTCATCCGTTTCATACCCACCGCCTTTCAAGAAAACATAAACAAGTGTGGTCATATTGAATGTTTTCAGCGGCCAGTTGTCAACCGGTTTCTAAAAACCCGCCACGAAATTTTTCCGTCGCCCTCCCTCACGCCCGCTTCCGGATCACGCTGCCCAGGCCAGATGTTCTGTCTTCACCGAATAAACACCCGATATCTCCTCCGAAAGCTTCACCTCCAGCCCAAACAACCCGCACGCCCGCACTGGATAAACCAGACCTTCCACCCGATCCTCCCGCCACAAGTCCGCCCATTGACGCGATGCCGACTCACCAAATAAAATCCCCAAACGCCCCAAAATAAAATAATCTCGCACGAAAAAAAAAGATGTGAAGACGAAAAATATAATGCTCCCTCGATTTCCGCATCTGTTTCGGGGGCGCTCAGACACTCTGCTTGTTGCTTCTGTTTGGGGAAAATTTCCCCAAACAGCACACTTTTTCACGTTCTTGCCAACCTTTAGACGATGCCCTTCAGAAAACAAAAAACCCCGCTTTTATTGGTGTTTTTCAATAAAAACGGGGTTGAAGAGTGGCTCCGGCGGCAGGATTCGAACCTGCGACCAATTGGTTAACAGCGTACTGTAAATATACGTTGTTATCAGCAAATATGCACATTTTATCTTTTTAGTGCCATTGTTTTTGTGTTTGTTTTTGTTTTTCACCTTGATTTAACGCTCTGCTTGTTTCATACTTTTTTTCATCAAATCAAATTATCAGAAAGCGCGGTGTTTATGGGTTTGGAATTACGGAGAGGTCGCGACGGGGAACTGATTAAACACTGGTTCGGAGCGTATAAAGATGCAAATGGTAAACGGTTGTGCAAACCGTTGAAAACTCCGCTAGAGGGAACGGCACCCGCTTCCCTTTCCCTATGGGATACGGGAGATACGACTTTCGAGGTGTCAAAAGCGGCCGCCATAATCGAATTGGAAGGCATTAAAAAAGAAGCTCGGAAAAAAGGTCGTTCAATACATCTTGTCGAAGATTTGATCGAAGAAAAGACCGGCACGCCCGTGGGGTATGCACGAATGGCCGATCTTCCTGCCCTTTGGCGTTCTATAGATCGGCCAGACGGTAAACCTTCAGAGGCCCACATGAAATGGTGCGATTCCGTGTTCCGCCGTTTTTCCGAGGCGGTCACCTGCACATATTTATACGAGGTCAAAAAAGAGCAGACATCTGCCTTTCTCGACGATCTACGGAAGAACCGCACAAGCAAGACGATCAAAGACATGACCACCCTGCTGCGTTCGACGTTCAATTACTTCATGCCTGTTGGAATGGACAACCCCTTCTGCAAAACCATCCGCCGCAAAAGAGCGCGCACGGCCATCACCGGCGATATGGTCGCTCGCCGGCCGCTAACCATAGAACAACTGAACATCCTTTATGAAACCGCACGCCCGGATCCGTTTCTCTACCCGCTGGTCGTATGCGCCTCGTGCACCGGCATGCGCATCGGTGATGTGTGCCGCCTACGCTGGCAATCAGTCGATATGCGGGAGGGTTGGGTGCGGGTCGCCACGTCGAAAACAGGCGTTGAGATCGAAGTTCCAATGTTCGTCAGATTGCGTGAGGTCATGGAAACCGCTCTTGCCAACCGGACGGACAGCACCTATGTTTGGCCCGAAGCGGCCGAAATGTACGAAAAGAACCTGACAGGTATTACCTATCGCGGTAAGTCGCTGTTCGCACGTGCATTTTCAGCCGCTCAGGAGAAGACTGCCAAAATCGCGGCAGGAAAAGTCCATCACGTGGCTCTTGCAGACGTTCTCCCGCAAGTGTCAGACGCCGTTAAGAATGCCGGCTTTGAACCCTCGAAATGTGACCGCATACTGGACACCATCACACGCTACGCACGCGGCGATAGCTACAGGAAGATTGAAGCGGAAACCGGCCGCTCACGCCCCCAAACGTCTGAAGATCTGGCAGACGCCGAAAAGACATCCGACTTGAACTTCCGAAAAGGCCCTACTCTTGCGTCTGGTCAAAATCTTCGAGCCCTCATCAAAACGACCCGCCAAAAGCGAGGCAAAGGCATGCTCTCAGCCTCCCTGATGGGCTGGCACAATCTGCGCGGAACTTTCGTCGCTCTTGCTCTGGATGAAGGCGTCCCGTTTGAAACGGTAGTCAGATGCACTGGGCACACAACAGCGATGACGGTCAGGGACCATTACTACAACCCGACACGTGAACATACGCGCCAAGCGATGCAGCGCGTAGATGCTCGGATTAACAGCGCGTCGAAACAACTAGTCGCTGCACTACCGACGAAGGATGCCTCACTGGCAGATCTCGCCGCGAAACTCGGAGCGTTGACCGATAAGCAGAAGGCAAAACTGGCGGCCATGATGAAGTAGATGGTTGGCGGTCAGACAAACTAAAAAACGGGCGGCAGGCTGTTAAACCCGCCGCCCGTTCTAACCCTCACCAACCGCTCCAGGATCGTGCCTATTGCGCCGGTGCCGCCGCCCCGCCAACTGACCCCCGGGAGGAACGGCCGCAACCGGTGCAGGCGTAACCGCCGCCGCCGCGCCTGTGCCACCCTACCCGCTCAGCCAAAATAAGAACTGCCTGATCGCGCTGATGCCCGAATCCACCACCGGGATGCGCACGCTCGGACCTATGGCGGTTCATTTGACCCTGAGTTTGTCCAGTAAGCGCTTGCGTAATCCCCCGCCTGGCCCGCCGACCTCACCGACGACGCCATTCTCGAACGCCTCCTCGCCCTCAACCTCGAACGCGCTCACTCAGCAGGCACGGTAACCCGATCAGGTTAGCCGACCTTGTTCACATGGCAAAAGCCACGCCTCCAAGTCTATTGCGCTATAAGCGTTCTGGCCATCTTTGTTGGTAAAGCCTAATATGAATGGCCTTACTCATTATGGCAACCTTTCCACTAATTTCTCCGTTACGGTGTGGAATCAGGCATAACAGCACGGCTCAAAGCCATAAAAAACGGCAAAACAATGTTGGTTTGTAAGGCTCGGAAGGGAGTTGCCCCTTCATTAATTTCAGTTGAACTCCGCGCGAAGCGTGAGGAGTCCGTAAGGGAGCAGGGAGACGCTTGCGCCAACGGGCTCGCCGGGGGTCTCTTCACGGGCGCAGACGCGCAGTGATTTCGGAGCGCCGCCAGAAAACGTAAGCTTGACGGCTTCCGGTTTGTCGGAGAGTGACCGGAGGCGGATGATGGCGGACTTGCCGCCGGCACCAGGCTTGAGGATGGTGACGCACACGCGGTCGTTATCAAAAGCGACCAGCGGCTTGAGTTTGGGGTCGCCGTTGGCGGCCACGTGCGCCAGCGGCTGCGCCTGTTCGAGGCCGAAGCGGTTGGCGGCTGCGGCGTCATACGCGCCGTGCGGCAGGATGCGGTAGCGGTAGGTGACCGGGCCGTCCTGGGTCAGCGGGAAGTTGGTGTGCCAGTGGTTGTTCATGACCCACGAGTACACGGCTGAGCTGGGCTCGAGCTTGCGCAGCCACGGCCCGCTGTTGCCCCAGCCCAGGGCAATGTTGGCCGTCATGGCGCCGTATTCAAAGAGCGGCGCGTCGAGCGAACACCAGGTGACGCCCTCCTTGTCGTTGGAGATGTCCAGCCAGCGCTGCAGGGCGATCCAGTT
>CAZXVN010000520.1:0-17580 GCA_964643945.1 uncultured Lentisphaeraceae bacterium
CGTCCTCTGGGTCAGGGCGCTCATTACCGACGGACTCCACGACGCCTACTGGTCGGGCGTCCGCGACCGCGAGGCCACCGCCAGGCCGGCAGTCTTTGCGGCATGACCGTCGAAGCCATGTCACTTTCCTGACACACACCCGTAATAGTAAAACTGTCAGCCTTCGCCCTTGACTTCTGCCGGAGAAACAGCTTTAATACGGCTTGTTCTCACATGAATAGCAAGCGCGCAAACGTTTACTTTAGCACCTTTAGGTTGCCGGACACACGGTTCGGGTCGACCCGGTAAACTATTGTAAATCGGGAATAGCCTTCGAAATGAACCGCGTGTCCGTCAAGGGACATGCGGTTTTTTGTTTTCTTACACACCTTCAGCACAAAGAGACAAAACGCCATGATCATCGTACTCAAAAGTCACGCCACGGAAACCGACATCGCCACGATTAGCGATCTGGTATGCTCCCTGCGCTACCAGCCGCGTATTATCCGCGGTGTCGAGCAAACGGTCATCGCCTGCATCGGTGACGAGCTCAGCAACCGCTCGCTCGAAGTCCTGCGCAACCTGTCCGCAGTCGAGTCGGTCTTCCCTGTCCAGAAGAAATTCAAACTGGTCTCGCGCCAATATCACTCATCCGACTCGGTGGTGAACATCAAGGGCACGCTCATCGGCGGCGGCAGCATTCAGGTCATCGCCGGCCCCTGCGCTATTGAGAGCTACGATCAGTTCCGTACGGCTGTCACAGACCTTGTAAACTGTGGCATCCAAATCGTCCGGGCCATGCCGTTCAAGCCCCGCACGTCGCCTTACGACTTCCAAGGTTTGAAACTCGACGGGGTGAAGATCATGCGCGACGTCCAAGCCGAGTTTGATGTCGCCTACGTTTCGGAAGTCCCAGGCCCTGCTCAGATTGAAATCCTTCGCGATGTCGTCGACATGTTCCAGATCGGCGCGCGTAACGCCCAGAATTACGATTTGCTGGAGCACCTCGCCCGCGCGGGCAAACCCGTGCTGCTCAAACGCGGCATGGCCAGCACGGTGGAAGAGTGGCTCAACGCGGCCGAGTATCTGGTCGTGAACGGCTGCCCAGACGTCGTGCTCTGTGAGCGCGGCATCCGCTCGTTCGATCCGTCCACGCGAAACGTGCTGGATCTCGGCGCCGTGGCTGTGGCCAGACAGCTCTCCCACCTGCCCGTCATTGTGGACCCCAGTCATGCGGCAGGCACTCGTAATCTAGTGCCCACGCTTGCCCGCGCCGCCTTGGGCGCCGGTGCCGACGGCCTGATCGTGGAAGCGCACCCCGATCCGACCAACGCGTTCAGCGATGCGGCCCAACAGCTTGAATCCTCGACGTTCAGCAAGTTCCTCAAGGACCTCGATCCCTGGCTCGCCCTTGCCCGCGAGCAGCGCAAGCGCGACTGCGGTGGCTGACCCTTCTTCTTTCCTTTATTCCCAACTCTTCATTCCTTATTCACTATGACTTCAATTCTCTACCTCGGCCCCGAAGGCACGCACTCGCACGAAGCCGCACTCCAGCACTTCGGCGAAGGCGCCACGCTGCTTCCCTGTCTCTCGCCCTATGACGTGTTCGAACGGCTGTGCGACCCGCATTCCCGTCTGCGACCACTGGCCATTGTGCCGGTAGAAAACTCGAGCGAAGGACCGGTCACGCAGACTCTCGACCAACTCGCCACCTATCCGGCCGTCACAATCACGGAGAGTTTTTCCATCCCGATCCAGCACCATCTGCTCGTTCAACCGGGGATGAAGAAACTCGCTGCGGTCCAACGCGTATACAGTCATCCACAGGCTCTGGGACAGTGCCGCGCCTCACTGCATACGTTGCTGCCACAAGCGGATTTGTTGCCTGAGTTGAGCACGGCCGCCGCCGCACGCCGCGTCGCACAGGAACCCGGAAGCGCCGCGCTTGCCTCAGCAGCGGCCGCACGCATCAACGGCCTCCTCCTGCTGAAAAAAAATCTCCAGGACAGCGACGAGAACGTCACGCGTTTCTTCGTAGTCACCGCCCGTCGCCGTCCGCCCCAAACGGCTGACAAACCACGCGAATATCGGTCGTTACTCCATCTCGTCATCGGCAACCGCCCCGGCGCGCTGCTGCATGCGCTGGCCCCCTTCGACGCCTCTGACGTGAACCTCACCTTCATCCAGAGTCGGCCGCTGCCGGGACGCCCATGGGAGTACGGGTTCTTCATCGAGGCCGTCACCGACTGGAAGAACCCTGCCGCCGAGGCCGCGTGGCGCCTGATCCTCGCCCTCGCAGAGTCGGTCCGCAGAATCGGCACCTACCCCGTGACATAAGGATTCGCCCTTGTAACCAGGCTTCCCGTCAGCCGGCCGCGCTGAAGGTTGCGCAGAGTTTCTCTAAGCGGGAGACCGTTTCGGTTAGCTCTTTCTGTCTGGCGCGCTGTTGCTCGAGCACCGCTGGCGGAGCTTTGGCCACAAAACCCTCGTTGCCGAGCTTGGCCTCCACGGTCTTGAGAAAACCGAGCGCCTTCTCCAGCTCGCCTTTGACGCGCGCGGACTCGGCTTTCGTGTCCACCCGTCCGTCGAGCGACAGATAGATCGTACCCAATTTGCAGAGCGTGCCGGGCATGGCCCGTTCACCGCCACCCGTGGCGATCTCGATATTATCAGAGCGCAACTGCTGCTTCAGCGTCTCGCTGTCCGCAGTCAGCTTTGCCGCCGCCGCGACATCCACCGCCTGAACAATGTAATGCACAAACTGCGCGGGCGAGATGTTGGCGTCCGCGCGCAGCGCGCGGCCTGCCGTGATCATCTCGCGCTTGGCGTCGACATAGGCCGTCACCTCCGCTTTCAATCCCCACGCCGCGTTCTGCGCGTCGGTATACTCTTTCGGCCACGGCGCTTTCATGATGGTCTCGGTCTCGGCGCCGTAGCCCATCTGGTGCCACAGCTCCTCTGTGAGAAACGGCATGTAGGGATGCGCCAGCTTGAGCGCCTTGGAGAACACGTCGGTCATCACCGAAAGTATCTGCCGGCGGCGCACATCGTCGGTGCCGTACAGATCCTGCTTGGCGTATTCGAGATACCAGTCGCAGAAGTTGCTCCACACGAAGTCGTAGATCGCCAGCGCGCCGTCCTGCAAGCGGTACTTCTCGAGATGCCCGGTGACCGCCCGGATCGTCTCTTCGCACTTCGCCAGCATGTGCCGGTCGTCATCGCGCAGGAGGGCCGCATCGAGCGTGAGTTCGCCCGCCGCCAGCGCCCGCCAGTCGGCGTCCGGCAGCTTCTCCATGTGCATCTTCATGAAGCGCGCGGCATTCCAAATCTTGGTCGCGAAGTTGCGCCCGATCTCAAACTTCTCCATGTTGACATAGACATCCATGCCCGTGGAGGTGATGAGCATCAGGCTGAAGCGCAACGAGTCCGCGCTATACGTCGCGATGATGTCGAGCGGGTCCATCGAATTGCCCAGGCTCTTGCTCATCTTGCGGCCCTTGTCGTCGCGCACCGTGCCGTGGATGTAGACGTTGCGGAACGGCACGTCGCCCATGAACTTGCAGCCCGCCATGATCATGCGCGCCACCCAGAAGAAGATAATCTCCGGAGCGGTCGCCAGGTCATTCGTCGGATAGTAGAACGTGAGGTCCTTGCTCTCCTGCGGCCAGCCAAAGGTGCTGAAGGGCCACAGCCACGAAGAGAACCACGTGTCGAGCACGTCCTCGTCCTGCGTGATCGACGCGGCGCTGCACGTCGGGCACGCCCCCGGCGCCTTCCGCGCGGCCCACTCCTGCTTGCACGCCGTGCAGGTGTAGACCGGAATGCGGTGCCCCCACCAGATCTGACGCGAGATGCACCAGTCGCGGATGTTCTCCATCCACTCAAAATAGGTCTTCTCCCAGCGCTGCGGCGTAAAGCTGATCTTGCCCGAACGCACCGCCTCGATCGCAGGGGCTGCCAGCGGCTTCATGCGCACAAACCACTGCAGCGACAGGCGCGGCTCGACCACCGTGTCGCACCGGTAGCAGTGGCCCACCGCATGCTGATGCGCGTCGACCTTGACCAGAAGGCCCTGCGCCTCAAGGTCGGCGACCACCTGCCTGCGGCAGGCGAAACGGTCCAGGCCCGCATAGGCGCCGGCATCCTCGTTCATGGTGCCGTCGCCGTGCATCACATTCAGGATTTTGAGGTTGTGGCGTTGGGCCACCTGGAAATCGTTGGGGTCGTGCGCCGGGGTGATCTTCACCACGCCTGTGCCGAAGGCACGATCTACATAATCATCCGCCACCACCGGGATCTCGCGGTTCATGAGCGGCAGCGTCACGGTCTTGCCGATCAGCGCCTGATAGCGCTCGTCCGCCGGGTTCACGGCCACCGCCGTGTCGCCCAGCATCGTTTCAGGCCGCGTCGTCGCCACCACGATCTCGCCGCCGCCGGAAATCAGATAGCGGATGTGCCACAGGTTGCCGTTGGTCTCCTGATGCTCGCTCTCTTCGTCCGACAGCGCGGTGTGGCAGCGCGGGCACCAGTTCACGATGTAATTGCCGCGGTAGATCAGGCCTTCGTCATACAAACGGCAGAAGACCTCGGTCACGGACTCGCTGAGCCCCTCGTCCATAGTGAAGCGTTCGCGTGACCAGTCGCAGCTCGCGCCGAGCTTGCGGAGTTGCCGCACGATGGTGCCGCCGTACTCGCCGCGCCACTCCCACACTCGCTCGAGAAACTTCTCGCGGCCCAGATCGCGACGCGACACACCCTCTTTGCGCAACGCCTTCTCCACCACGTTCTGCGTGGCGATGCCCGCGTGGTCGGTTCCCGGCATCCAGACCGTGTTGCGCCCCTGCATGCGGCGCCAGCGCACGAGCACGTCCTGGATGGTGCTGTTCAGCGCGTGCCCCATGTGCAAAATGCCGGTCACGTTCGGCGGCGGGATCACCACGCTGTAAGGCTCGCCGCCCTGGCTGGCGTCGGCGCGGAAATGGCCGTTCGCCTCCCACCATGCGTACCATTTGTTCTCGACGGACTGAGGATCGTAATGCTTATCCATAAAAGTTGCGGGGTACCGGTTTCTAGTTACAGGTTACACGTTGCGGCTCACAAAAAGGTTATATTAAACCAGATAATGCGGCCTCTGACAAACAATCACGCGTGCGGATGGGCAAGAACAATGGATGCCGACGGATGTTTGCATTCCAACAGACCAGCTTTGACATCAACGCTCTTCACCGTCAGAAAACCGGCATGCACCCATTTGCCGTCCGGCGTCGAACAGCTCCCGAACAAAACCGTCCCGCCGTCCTCCACCGTGACCTGCGCCAGGAAACTCGTCACCCCGAACACGGGTTGCCGAAATAAGAGCTTCTTGCGCGCCCAGCCCGCCAGTTCTGCCGGATGCGATTCCCATCGGTCCAGAGTCACCCATTGGGGGTTTGACATCACGTTAATCAACGAACTGCCCTCGGCGAACTCAGCTATGAACTGAAAAACCATGCCCGTCTCCCGCATTTCAAAGTTGCCCGGCATCACGGCATTGGCCGCGCTCCGCGACGTGCTATTGGATCCCGCCTGGCCGCCTTCCGTCAACAGTTCCGTCGGGTAGAGCACCTCACGCACGGATTTCATGACGGCTTCCTGCCCCGCCTTTGTAACCACCATGGCCGACGCCACCGGCTTCGCCCGCCCCTTTTGTCGCAAGGCCGTCAGCGCTTCCACCGACACGCCGCCGGAAAGACGCAACTGCTCGAAGTCTTCGGGGCGGAAGGCGAGTATCTGCATCTCCACCGCGACCATGCGGGGATAAACCGTCAAATCGGCGAGAGCCTGTTCAAACACGTCCAGGTTCTCCGGCGTGTTTGTGACACGCAACAAGCCGACAGCATCCAAGCCCGCGATGGATGAACCTGTTGGCCAGTTCACACCCAACAGCGCAAAGAAGGTTTTCCAGTCCTTCCTGCTAACGTCGTCCACATGACTGCTGCCAGCTGCGTGGATATCATCAAACAGAGCATACACCACAGGATAACTCCGCGTAATCATGTCGTCACATGACGTAGTCTGCGGCACGATCCAGACGATTCCGTCCCTGATCTTGAACGTCATGTCCGTCACGTCACACACGATTTTCAACGCATCGTACAGACTGATGAAACGGGCGCTGAGAACGGGAATGACAGGTGCGCCACTGTTCGTGACAGAGCCAGGCGCGGCGAAGGGATCCGCATTTTCGCCGCCCTCCGTCCGTCCCCCGCCGTTCGGCGGCAGCTTCAAGACAAAACCGAAACCGCGCTGCGCTGCGGGAACCTCCGGTTTGTCATACGTGATGCTGGCCTCCTTGAGAAACCGCACCGCGTCGATGATCGTGGCGGGCGGGCGAAAAGTCATTTCCGGAATGACGATATCGTGCAACTTCTGCGCAACCTCCGCATCCTTGTGCTCGCCCTGCGGCTTGGCCTTGTCCGTGCGACCGCCGCGCAGCTCTCGAGCTGCCTTGTCAAGCCGTCCGCCCGACAACCTTGGATGGACATCCCGCAACCGGGTGGTCAGAAAACCGACCTGCACCCACTCGCCGTCCGGCGTTGAAATGCTCCCGAGCAAGACCGTCCCGCCGTCCTTCACCGTGGCCTGTGTCTGAAAGCTCGTTACCCCGAACACGGGTTGCTTAAAGGAGAGCGTTTTGTGCGTCCAGCCCGCCGCCAGATCCGCCGGATAGGACTCCCATCCTTCCAGCGTGACCCATTTCGGATTCAACGTCAGGTTGATCAGCGTGCCGCTATGTGTGACTTCGGGAACGACCTGCAGGATCATGCCCGTCTCCCGCATTTCAAAGTTGCCCGGCAGCAAGGCGTTGGCCGCGCTCCGCGACGTGACACTGGATCCCGTCTGGCCGCCGTCCGCCACCAGTTCCGTCGGGTAGGTCACCTCCGGCCCGGCTTTCACGCATGCCTCCTGCCCCGACTTCGTCAGCGCTGTGGCCGCCGCCACCGGCTTGGCCTTCCCGTTCTGCCGCAAGGCCATGAGCGACTCCAACGACTCTCCGCCAGAGAGGCGCAGGCGCTCGATGTCCTTGGTACGGAAGGCGTGTATCTGCATTTCCACCTCGACCATGCGCAGGGCGAACTCATCAAAGACCGTTTCGATGACCGCCAGATTCTCCGGCGTATTCGTCACGCGCAGCTTGTCGATGTATGGCACGTATTCGAATTTGGCGAAAGCCGGCCCCGATACGCCCAGTTGGTCAAAAAACGCCTGCCAGACCTTGTTCGGGTCGGCGTCGGGTGCCGCGCCATCAGGACGGCTGAAGAGGCGCTCGGACAGTGCCGCCGGGATGTTGTACGAGCGGGTGACCCCGTCTTCGTCGAGGGGCCACCCCTTCGGCGAGAGCATGACTCCGCCATCTCCCCGAATGCGACACCTCATATCGGTCGCCTCGCACACGAGTTGAAGCGCGTCGTACAGGCTGATGGCGCGCACCGACATCGCCACGAGCCTCGGAGCGATGCAGTTGGCAGACGCGCCCGCATAGAACGGGTCGAACGGGTCGACGGCTTCGCGTTCACCTTGTGTAGGCGCAGGGGGCAGCTGCAACACGAAACTCACGCCGCGCCGCTCCGGAGGAGTTCCCGGTTTATCGTAATCGCGGCTGGCCTGTTGAATGAAGTCGAGCGCATCGGCGATCGTGGCGGGGGGGAAGAACGTCATCTCCGGAATGATGATCTCGTTTAACCTGCGGAGCACGTCGCGGACCGCGTCGGAAGCGGCGGACACCTCGCCGGCATCACCTCCCTTTTCCTGACACGTCCGACAGGCTGGAGTTGTCAAGCATACAGCCAGTCCGAAGACGATCGTACTCAACTGATAGCCGCTGTTTCTGCTCATGGGCATGCCCCTTTCAGAAAACGATTTCACGCGCGCGGATGGGCCTTGCCGTACTCCTCCTTGAGGCGCTCGATCGACACATGGGTATAGATCTGCGTGGTGGAGAGGCTCGCATGCCCGAGCATCTCCTGCACGCTGCGCAGGTCCGCACCTGCGTCGAGCAGATGCGTGGCGAAACTGTGGCGCAGCTTATGAGGAGTGAGTTCAGGCGACAATCCCGCAGCCCGCAACCACACCTTCATCTGCCGTTCCATCGAACGGGTCGTCAACGGTCCACCCTGCACGTTCAGGAACAAAGGGGCTGCGGCAGAGGGCACGTCAGGCCACAACGCCTCGGCCAGCGTCTGCAGCGCCTTCAACGCCGCGCAGGCAGGCTGGCCCAGCACGCAGAGCCGCTGCTTACGCCCCTTGCCTTCCACAATGGTTGTCCCGCGTTCAAACCGGATGTCGCCCCATGTGAGCGCGGCGATCTCGCTGACGCGGCACCCCGTACTGTAAAGCACTTCAAAAATCGCCGTGTCGCGCACCGCCGCGTATTCGGTCAGCGGCGGAACCTGCCCGTGACGGGCACGACAGGCCGCGAGCGACGCCAACGGCGCGGCCAGCAGCGCTTCGATCTCCTTCACCCCCAGCACAGTCGGAAGACGCCGCCCCGGACGAGGCCCGCGCAACCCCGTGAACGGGTTGCCCGTGACACACCCCTCGCGTTCAAGATAGTGGTAGAAAGAGCGGACCGACGAGAGTTTGCGCCGGGTGGTCGTGGGCGTCCACCCGCTGCGGTGGAACGCCACCAGAAAGGCTCGGGCCTGATCGCGATGCGGAAGCTCCCAACGGAAGGGTGGCTTCACCGAGGCCGACGGCCACACGAAGGCCGCAAACTGGCCGATATCCTGAACATAGCCGGAAACCGTATGGCCGGAAGCGTTCCGCTCGACCAACAGATAGGTCTTAAACCGCATCACCGCCGCATCACACGTCACGTCGCTCCGGTTAAGCAACGGCTCTGGCGGAGTGCCTTCCAGCCGCACCTCCATCTCGTAATAGCCGTTCTCGTCCGTGTCCATGCTGCCGGTCCTTAGGCGTTCGCCTCTTCTTTCCCTGCCTTCCCCTTCTTGTTCAATCCGAGCTGATCCGCATAATGATCGAACTCGGGAATCTGGCTCTTGTAACGGAATGCCATACGCTTCATGGCATAACGTTGGCGCGGCGAAAGCGAACATTTGCGGTTGAATTGTTCCGACAGACTGGCAAAAAAGGCCTTGTCGTCGAAGGTCATCTTGCCACGCGTCATCGGCTCCTGCCACTGGCTTACCTGTCCCAACATCCCCATCAGCACGGGGCTCTCGGTGTCGGGCGCCAAATCCGCTTCGGTCGCCGTCAGCTGCAGCTGCTGCTTGACCTCCTCGAAATTCTCCACCTGCGCCGCGTTCTGCGTGATGATGCGATCGATCGCCGCCAACTGTTTCTCGCTCAGTTTCCGACCGCTTTCCGCCTGTTGTCGCAACGATGCGATAAACGCCTCCTGATTCTCGGAGAGCTGCACTTTCTTAAGCACCTCAAAGCGCCGCATCGACGTTTCGTTACTCGGCGCGGCATTGTCATTGGCCACCACCTCCTGGAAGCCCAGACCGCCCAACGCCTTTTCCGCATCAGGGATCTGCACGCGATAGCGGATGGCGATCTTAGCCAACGCCACAAGCTGCTTGTCGGAGACGGCTTTCTCGCCCTTTTCGATCTGTTCGCGCACCGACACCACAAACCGCTCATCGCTGTACTTGCGCTTGCCGCGCTGCACTTCCGGTCCCCAACTCGTGACGTGATCGAGCAACGCCAACACAGACGACACCTTGCCCGCGTCCGCAGGCGGCTCTTTGGCCAGATCCATCCACTGCTTAAAGCGCTTGAAGAAGTCCTCCATCATCTGCGTCCACTCGACACTGCCCTCTTCGATCTGGTCAAGGCTCTCTTCCATCTTCGCCGTAAAGCCGACATCGAAAAGCTGAGCGAGCTTATCCACCAGAAGATCATTCACCTCCAAGCCCAGCCCGGTCGGCGCCAACTGCCGTTTCTCGAGCAAGGTATACTCGCGCGCGCCCAGCGTCTCTATGATCGACGCGTAGGTTGAGGGCCGGCCCACGCCATTGGCCTCCAACGCCCGGATCAATGACGCCTCGCTGTAGCGCGCGGGCGGCTTGGTCTCCTTACGTTCACTCAGCCAGTCGACCAGCACCAGCGGATCGCCGGCCGCCAGCGGAGGCAGCCGATCCACCTCGTCCGCCTCCTCTTCCGCATCGTCTTCTTCCGGCTTCTTTTTACGGATGTCAAGCGCCATGACCTTCAAGAAACCGTCAAACAGCACCTCAGACGACGAGGCTGAAAACGCATAGGCATGGGTCAGCCCGGATTTGACCGGCTCGATCTCCACCGTCTTCTGCGCGATCTTGGCCACAGCCATCTGGCTCGCCACAAACCGTTTCCAGATCATCTCGTACAGCTTGAGCGACGGCGCATCCAGCACGCCTCTGAGCCTCTCGGGCGTACGCGCCACTTCCGTAGGCCGGATCGCCTCATGCGCCTCCTGAGCGCTCGCGCGGCTCTTGTAAAAATTGGGGGTCTCGGGATAATACTCCGAACCGTAAGATTCTTTGATGAACGTCCGCGCCGCCTCTTGCGCGTCACGCGACACGTTCACCGAATCGGTGCGCATGTAGGTGATAAGACCGACCAGTCCTCCTGACCCCAGGTCCACGCCTTCGTAAAGTTTCTGCGCCATCATCATGGTGCGGTGCGGCGAGAACCCGCAGAAACTCGATGCGGACTGCTGGAGGGTAGAGGTGATGAAAGGCGGGAAAGGACGCCGCGTGGTCTCGCGCACCCGCACATCCTTGACCCGCAACGCACATCCTTCGAGATCGGCAAGAAGCGCCTGCGCCGCAGACTCGGAGCCGACTGCGAGCTTATCGCCATCCACCTTCACCAGCTTGACCGAGAAAGGATCCAGCGGCTTGGTTTCGCGCCGCACATTCGCCCCCAACACCCAATACTCCTCAATTTTAAAAGCCTGAATCTGCCGTTCGCGCTCGGCCACCAACCGCAACGCCACCGACTGCACACGGCCGGCGCTCAGCCCGCGTTTGAGGCGGCGCCACAGCATGGGGCTGACCATATAGCCCACAATGCGGTCCAACACGCGGCGCGCCTGCTGTGCGTCCACCCGGTGCATGTTGATCTGGCCCGAGTGCTCGAACGCCGCCTTGACCGCACGCGGCGTAATCTCGTTGTACTGCACGCGATGGAACGGCTTGCCCTTTGCGGCATCCGCCAGCGTCTCCTGCAAGTGCCACGCGATCGCCTCTCCCTCGCGATCCGGATCGGGTGCGAGATAGATCTCGTCGCACTCCTTAGCCGCCTTCTTGAGTTCGGCGATGACCTTGGACTTGCCCTTTGAAAACACATATTTCGGCGTGAAGCCATGCTCGATGTCCACACCCAGCGTACGTTCAGGCAGGTCACGGATATGTCCGACCGAGGACTTCACCACATAACCTGAACCCAGAATCTTCCCGATGGTCTTCGCCTTCGCAGGCGACTCGACAATAACCAGTTTCTTTCCCATATGCCCTTCCTTCAAACCCCAACATCCGTTTCGTGTCCAACGACTTCACGACACATCCGACATCTCCATGCCTAATTCCTCACGGTTCTTGCAACTAGGCCACCGGGCAACAGCTTGATCAGCCGCTTAAGCTGCAGGCCGATCAGCAACGCATTGATCTTGCCCGCATCCAGCCCGCTGCCTCGCACCAGCACATCAGCCGGCGTGCCCTCGCTCTCGATCAAGGCCATCACACTGCGCTCCTCGGCCGAGAGCATCACGTCCGGTCGCGGGGCCGCCACATCTTCCGCCGGCTCTTGCCCTTTCTCCTGCGCCCGCCTCATGCCGGTCAGCAAATCCTGCACCTCCTCGATCACATCATCCACCGTAGTCACCAGCCGCGCCCCCTCGCAAATCAGCTTGTGGCAACCCTGCGAAGCGGGCGAATCAATCCGTCCCGGCACCGCCATCACCGAGCGGTTCTGGTCCAGTGCCTGACCCACCGTAATCATCGTGCCGCTGTTTAACGGGGCCTCCACCACCAGCACCCCTTTGCACAATCCGCTGACGATCCGGTTACGCATCGGAAACGTCTGCCGGTCCGGCTGCCGCCCAAACGGGTACTCGGAAACCACCGCGCCACCGTTCGTAACCATATCGCGTGCCAGCCCCGTATTGCCTTTGGGAAAGAGACAGTCCAACGCCCCGCCTAGAACCGCGACCGTGTGCCCCTTGGCCTGCACCGCACCGACATGCGCCTCGGTGTCGATCCCGATGGCTAGCCCGCTGACGACCACATAACCCGCAGCCGCCAACTGGAAGCCGAACCGACGCGCCACCTCCCGTCCGTAGATCGTGGGATGCCGCGTGCCGACCACCGCCACCGCTGGCAAGCCCAACGTAGCCACTGATCCCGCCACATAGAGCACCAGCGGCGGATCAGCGATTTGCTTCAGCAATGCGGGGTAGTCTTCGTCCACCCACGTCACCAGCTTCACGCCCTTCTTGACCGCCCGCTCCAGTTCATCGTCGGCACGCACGTCCTTCAATTCCACAACAAACTGACGCGCCTTCTCAGGACCGATGCCCTGAACACCCAGCAGATCCCTCTCGGAAACTTCGAAGACCGCCGTGAGCGAACCAAACCGCTCCGCCATCCGCTTGACGGTGATGGCGCCCAAACCGGAGACCCGGTTCATAGCTATCAAAGCCTCTCGTTCTGTCACAACGTCCTCTCTTCACAACGATCAGGCAACTGTCCATTTCTGAATGACGTGTGGTAAATAGCATATTCGGACGCGCCTGACAAGCCAACGCCACATCTATTTTTAGCAGCGAAACCTCAGAACTCCAGCTTGACCGGCCCGATCAACCCTGAAGTCGGCAAACCGCGATAATTCGTCGGTATCGTGCTATAATGATTAGCCAGAGTGTTGTACACCAGCACCTCAACTGTGTTCTCCCCGCTCCTGACGAGCCCCGAAAGGTCCAGTTTCCACGGCGGCGCAATCTTCACTCCCGCCAGTTTGCCGTTGACATGCACTTCAGCCGAGGCCGCCACAGCACCCAAATCGATCACCGTCCGCCCATCGGCCTGCGCTTTCGTAAGCACAATCGTTTTCCGATACCACGCGCCACCCGAATAACTGGCCAAACCATCCATCTTCGACCAGTCTCCCAGTGCAATCCGCCCCACTCCACAATCCAGCGAAATGGGCTCGGGCAGAGCCGCCCCGCCGTAACAGCCCCTGGCCTGCCCGACCCTCAGCGCGACAGTCACCGGCCCGGCCGCCGGCTTCTCGATCTCGACCTTGTACGTCACCGCATGCTCGGTCAGATCACCGGGGCGCTCCGCTTTCCCCGCTCTCGCCTTCACTTCTTTTCCGTCCACCCAGACCTGCGCGCGGCCACGCACCGTGAGGGTCATGCCTGTCAATCCCGGCGGCGACACGAACCGGTACCAGCCTGCCGGCTGCCTCTCGCCCGGCCGCGTGTCAAACTTCAGAAGGCCCTCATTCTTGTACCAGCTCATCGCAAGCTCACTGACCTTGAACTTCGACTGGCCGTCCTCTTTGTTCTCTTTTTTCACCTCGGTCTGGCTTCCCGTTATGGCCGTATCGAAAACAACAAAGCCGCGGCCGATCGCGTCGTAGCGCAGCAGGAGCGGATTGGCGCCGTCGTGAAGCTTCGCCGACTCAGGCACCTTCTCTGCTTTGACGTTGTTCAGCCACATCGCCGCCGGCTTCAGTCCGCCCGCCAAGACACGCGGCTGTGTCGCGCCCCCGGACACCACGGCCGTCCAGAGGTAATACCGCGTGCCGCCCTCTTCCTTGTCACGGTTGGCGCTCGGCATCCCGTTCCTGACAATGCCGAACCCGATGAACTCATCCGCCACCTCTTCCTTCAGCCCGTGATACCCCTGATGCGCCGTGTCGTGCTCCATGCCGAACCGCCACGAGAACTCGTAGGGCTTCCAACTGTATTTTTTGCCGGCGACTTCGACGGGGGTCGCAGGATCCACCTGCGTCAGCTTGGCAAGCTGCGCTTCCAACGCGCTCACATCCGCAGCCTCGGGCATCGGCCCGAGCTGCCAGAACTTCGGCCCAAAGGAGCAGGTCACCCGGCCCCACTTCGAGTCGTCCAGTTTCGGATCCTGCCAGCCCGGATCGGGCGCGGTCTCTTCGGCGTACTTGATCTGCCTCATCTCCGCACCGATCATGCCCTTGAAAGCCGGCCAGCGGAAATCGCCCCACCGGTTGTCCATCGTGGGCTTCAGCTCGAACTCCCAGTCGCCGTCGACCGCCACCGCCGCCGGCACCTTTACCTCCGCCGCGCCGGTCTCCGGGACGCCCGGGCTGAAAACAACCAGTTGGGCCTCGGTCTCGGTCAGCGGCATCTTCACCGTGGTCCCCTCCGGCGTCTGCGCAGCGACCGCAAGCGGACGTTTTCCGCCGGTCCAGGGATCCCACAGCTCCGCCTGGCCGGACGCCCTGAAGAAACACTCCGTATTCTTCGGCACGCCATATACGGCAAACACGTCACGCGGCCCGATCTTCCGGTGCATGAAGTACGGGTTGCCGTTCCAGCCCGCAACCGCAAAATCACGGGGAAACGCTTTGCCGATCAGCTCCTCGGCCTGCCCGGCCGTCTGCGCCAGCACGGCCACCCCGCCTGCCGGATTGCGGGTCACCTGAACCTCCTTAAGGGCCGCGGCCTCCTTGGCCGACACACCGAACAGCTCCTTCACCTGCCGGTCCAGTCCGGCATCCTCGCGCCCCCCGCGGTCACTCGCCTCAGGCAGCGCGCCCAGCGCGATCACCATTCCGCCGGCCTTGTAGAAATCGGCCGCCTTCTGAAGGGTCGAATACCGGAGCGCCTTCATCGCGGGCAGCACGAGCACGCGGTACTCTTCGCCGGAAACCTTCAGCTGCTTGTTTTCGACCTTCGCACGCAGCAGCGATTCAAAATCCATAAAATCAAAATCGACGCCTTTGGAATAGAGGTGCTGGCCCGCGCCAAACGCGACATTGACCGACTCGTTTCCCGCCAAGCCGGCTTCCAACGGCGCCACAGGATAGATGATGGCCACATCGCACCGGTGATGCCCCTGGCTCAGCAGGTAACTCAGACGCTGGGTACATGCCAGGAACTTGTCCATGTGCGCCCAGTACGGCATGCGGAAATGGTTACACGGCGGCGCCCACTCCCACCAGCCGCCGTGAAGGCTGTAATACAGGCCGTGCAGCGTCAGCAGGTTCTGCCCCATCATGAAATTCCGGAACGTGGCGTCGGTCAGGCTCGCAGTCGTCGTCCCCCACCCGCTGCCGTAGTAGCCCTCGAGCCAGGTCCGTGGCCGCAGGTAGAGATGCGCGATCGAGCTTGCCACCTTGTTCTTGATCACGTCGCTGCCCAGCCCCGGCTGGTCGCAGCCCGGCCCTTGGTTCCAGCGCTGGGTCCGGAAGTAATCGCCGAACTCTCCGACGTCCCTGCCCCGCCCGCCGTGGTCGCACCCGTAGATCATCCCGCGCTTCTGGTGCCAGTCGAACACCGGCTTGAAGTAGTTCTCCTCCTGCAAAGACACCACGACGTCGTGGTAGTCGAGCCTGACCTTCGGCGTGCGCGGACCGATATCGGTAAAGAGCGCCGCCAGCTCAGGAACCACATCGTATCCCTTGCGTTTCTTGAATTCAGAGGCAAAATACATGTTCCACAGGTTGCCGCCCACGCCGAAAGCCAGCTCGTCGGAGAAGAAGAAGTTGAGCCCCTTGCCGCCCTCGCCGGGATTGCGGTCCTCAAACCGCTGGAAGAACTTCTCGATCGCCTTCTTGCCGCTCAAGGGATGCATCGGATCGATCGAATTCGGATTCACCCCGTAAGAAACAAAGTTGATCTGCCACTTGCCTTCCGGCACAGCCCAGGCCAGCTTGCCCTTGGAAATCTTCGGTCTCAGGTCAACGCCCGGCCCCGCCTCGACCGCTTCGCCTTTAAGCTTATAGGCCGTGACGCTGACGGTCTTCTCTGCCACATCGCAGACGAACTCCTTTCCGCCTTCGACGCTCCGTGCGGAATGTCCGAGCACAGCGCCGTACGCTTCCGGGTTCTCCTTGATGACCTCATCCATGTACCAGCCTTGGCCGATGCCGAGCGTATAGTCGCTGAGGCTGACGCCGATCCCGTACTTTTTGGACTCCTTCATGAACCAGCCGTACAGGTTCCACCACGGCTCAGAGAAAAGCGACGGTTCGCTCGGAAAGGTCAGCCCCCATGACCGGCCGCCTTTGTCGCTGTGCGCATAATTGACCTGCAAGCCCGACACGCCCTTGGTCTTGCCGAGCGTCTCGACCTGCCAGGCAAGGCGTTCTTTAGTCAGGGGATCGCCCAGCCACCAGTAAAACGCGACCTCGCCATACCCGGCCGGCGGCGTCTTGAACCCCGGCAACACATCGAACGTGGCAGCGCGGTTCGGAAATCCCACCGCGTAATCCGGCGGCTGAATCATGCTCGCCGGATCACTGAGCGCCAAATCCGAAGCCGCCGCCGAAAACATCTGGCCCATGCCGATGCACACGCCGAGCAGGGCTCGCTGACAAACGGTACTCCTCATCACCATCCCCCTTTCCACCACTCCAACACTTGTCGCTACAACTTGAGCGGATTACGATTTAGATTAAGAGGTAACGCTTCCATTCGTCATCATAATCTTAATCTTAATCTTAATCCTAATCGTTCGAAAAGTTGCTCTCTCGTTTATCCCCGCTCTGCGGGCGGCGGGCTTACCTCTTTTCTCACCCGTAAAAACCGGCTTCGTAGGCGGCGTCGTACATCGCGACGATGTTCGCCGGCGGCACACCCGACTGGATGTTGTGGATGTTGTTGAAGACGTAGCCGCCGCCGGGCTTGAGGATCCCGACGTTGCGGCGCACGTCCGCGGCGACCTCGGCCGGCGTGCCGCCGGGGAGCACCTGCTGCGAATCGCAGCCGCCGCCCCAGAAGGTCAGCTTGGCGCCGAACCGCCGCTTCAGTTCCATCGGATCCATGTTTCGCGCGTTGGTCTGCACGGGGTTCAGAATGTCAATGCCGTTGTCGATCAGCTCGGGAATGAGCTGCATGCACGAGCCGCACGTGTGATACCAGATCTTGGCCTGAGTCCGCGAGCGGATGTACTGCACCAGCCGCTTGTGCCGCGGCTTGACGAGGCTCAGGTAAATCTCGGGGTTGAACAGCGGCCCGTTCTGTCCGGCGAGGTCGTCCCCAATCATGATCACGTCCACCACGTCGCCGACCTCGTCGAGGTAGGCGCGGAACCAGTCCATCCAGAACTTGAGCGTCTGGTCGATCAGCGCCTCGCAGAATTCCGGATCGATCAGCAGATCGCACAGCCACTGCTCCAGGCCGCGCATGTACCAGCAAATCTCATACACCACGCCCGAGATCCCGCCCACCACCGCATAGGGCGTATCGCGACGGATCGCCAGCGCCCGCTCCCGCAGGCCGGCGAACCGCCCGGGGTCGTCGCCTTTCGGGAACGGGTAGCGCGCGATATCCTCGATGGTCGCCCCGGCCAGAGGGTGATGCGAGATGTCCATGTACAGCGGCGTGTCGTCCGGCATGGACCACGTGATGCCGAACTC
>CAZXVN010000521.1:0-2716 GCA_964643945.1 uncultured Lentisphaeraceae bacterium
CACGAAGCTGACGTTCGGGTTCGACTGGCCCGCACGAAGGATTGCACGCGCAGGGCGATGGCGGAATCGGACTGGGGGTCGCGCATCAGCTCCCACGGAATGGACGCGGCTTCCGCGATGCCGGTGGTGA
This sequence comes from uncultured Lentisphaeraceae bacterium, assembly GCA_964643945.1. Lineage (GTDB taxonomy): Bacteria > Verrucomicrobiota > Kiritimatiellia > RFP12 > UBA1067 > JAHFSX01. The sequence goes on from CAZXVN010000521.1 coordinate 131, forward strand.
TCTCTACCCGCAGGTCGGCCAGTTGCTCGCGGACAGCGTACCAGATGGCTCGGGTGTTTTGGTTGTCGTCCAGGACCTTATTGTGAAGCTCCACGCCCCGCTGCTTCATCAACGCTTCAATTTGCCGGACATGCACCTCCTCGGCTGTCGCCGTCTGCAGGTAGTCCTCCATGTACCAACGCAGATCCTTCTGCTCCTGTGGCGTGAGCGCAAATGCGATCTTCGCCTCGCCCTCGATGTCCGGCTGACCGGGACGTTTCAGAACGAGCCGGATCTTGTGCTTCTTGTCGGCCGCTTCCTGGCGAATATGCAGTATCGGTTGTTCTGTCATACAATTGACTTTGTCGGTTACTGTCACCGTTTCGCCCTTTGTTTCCTGTCCTGTACCTGGCACGCCGTTCCTTCACGCGGAAACCGATCTCCTTCTTCGGTGGGGCAGACTGTTCAGGCGGATCTATGAGATCCAAGATGCGCCGGAGAATATCCACAATGGCGGCGTCATGGGTATCCAATCGGGCCTTGACCTCACATTCCAGGGTGGCCAACTTGCACGCAAGTTCGTGCGTGTCTGACAGCGCAACTCGCATTCGGACAAATGCCCGAACGACGAAAACACTCATCTGAACCGCCCGAGGGCTGTTCAAGACCGTGGCCGCCATGATCGCTCCGTGCTCGGTAAACGCGTAGGGCAGATAGCGACGGCCGCCCTTGCCCTTTGAGATGCCAGATTGGCATCTCAAAGCCTCGTTTTCATCAGTGGTCAGTCGAAAAATGAAGTCGGCGGGGAACCGGCGCCTGTTTCGTTTGACGGCACGGTTCAACGCGCCAGTCGAAATTTCGTACACCTCGGCCAGGTCTCGATCCAGAATGACCCTCTGTCGGCGAATGGTGAAGATCCTCTGGCGAACCGTATCGACTTTGTACTTGGCGAGAGATTCAGTCACCGCGCTCGCTCCCTTCATCTTCCGACGTCACCAACCCCACCTGCGGAAAACAGGCTTTTGCATAACCCCCTACTTACCTTTTTTGCCGAACCCTTCTTTGATCCGGCGCTTGAGTCCCATTCCCTCCAAAACGCGGCCCGCGTCCATATAGAGGTCGGCCAAGCCGTAGGCGTATTCAGTGTTGTCCCACTGGGTCAGCACGCACGCGCGTTCTGCCAGTTTCAACGCCTGAGCCATGTTTCTGTCGGGACGCTCCTTCCAGGCCAGCCCCTTCGCATACCGGAATAAAAAATCAGGGTTGTCGGGCTCGCGCTTCAGCGCCTCCTGATACTGCCGATCCGCCTCTGCAAACTCGCTGATCGACAGAGCAACCTGCGCCAATTCCACCCGATATCCCGTCTGTTCCGGTGCTGCCGCTACGGCGCGGGCGAAATGCAGATAGGCGGCTTCGTTTTCGCCGTTGGCCCGCAGGCAATAGGCCAACCCGTAATGGGATCGCGCCGTTGACGCTGAAAAAGACAAAAGGTTCTCATAGCACTTCGCCCCGCCTTTGAAGTCGCCGATCGTAATCCGCCGCCGCGCCTCCAATTCCAAGGACTCAGACAGTTGAACCAGTAACGCGTCACGCGGATTGACCTTGGCCGCAGCCCGTGCCGCATCCAGACCGGCATCGCTCCGGCCCTTGGCGGTCTCGGACAACGCCGTCACGCAGGAGGCACGTGCGTCCAGTGCCCTGCCAATCTTGTCGAACAAGGCCTTATATACATCCGCATCCAACTCGCCCGGCAACACCCACTGTGCTTTCAATTGCCGACACCCCTCCAACGTAATCGGCTGCAACGTCATTTTCTCTTTGGCAAACACCGCTGGCGGCGCACGCCACGCCGCCAGCCAAGGACTCTCCGACCTCGTACGTTCCAGCCACGGCGACAAGCCCTTTTTGTCACACACCATGCAAGCCAGAATCTCAGGTAACGCTTGCACGCCACCCCGCACGAGGTCACGGAAGACGAGGGGCTTTTCCAACTCTCCGAGCATGCCATCCATCGGAGTCGTGATTTCTTTTTCACATCCCAACAGCAACCAGTCATACGCACCTGTACACCACACCTGCATACCGGGGAACTCCGCCGCGAACGCGTTCGCGATCGAAGCAAACCGCTCAGGTAAAAGCGCGCGCGCATCCACATGCAACGCCACAACACCGTCTTTCGACAAGGACTTGCGGCACCGTCTAAAAAATGAACGGCTGTAGGCCGAACGGGGTCCTCGTACCCAGACAGGTTCGGCGGCCAGGAACAGAATGTCATACGCGCCCCGCGACGAAAGCGTGACTCCGTTGTGGATGTTCGCCTGCTCACCGGTTGCAGCACCTGTCACAAACCGGTCCGCAGCCAACGCCAATTTCAAGACAGCGTCATCTGATCCAGCACAGGACAGGTCCTTAACACCCGCACGAATAAAAAACGGCAGATAGAACCCCGCCTCGGCACCCAGCACCGCCGCCCTTTTACAGGAAGGCCGCACCAGCAGAGGAACATATCCGTTCAATGTCCGCGCCGTATGGAAACGGTTGCCAAACAACAGGGGCCGCCCATCCAACGTGAAGACGAACTGATAGTCGGCATCTTCGTACACAGCT
>CAZXVN010000522.1:0-7808 GCA_964643945.1 uncultured Lentisphaeraceae bacterium
TTGGCAATCCACTGCACCAGGACCGGCACAATCATGGCCTCGCCTCGCACACGGTTGGGAAATATTTCCGGCACAAGGGTCCAGAATACAGGCCCGATACACGAAGCGAAAAAGGCGATGTATGCAAGGATCAGGATCAGCACAAGTGTTCCGGTGAAATGCCCGGTCATTACGGTCACCGCAAGCAGCGCCAGCACTGCGGCCATGCCGACCGACCCGGTAATGTACAGCGGCTTGCGGCCATACCTGTCTATGAAATACAGCGAGACGATGGTGAACATGAAATTGCAGACCCCGATTCCGAACGTCATGAAAAGTGCGGCATCCATTTTGAATCCGGCCGATTTGAATATGACGGGCGCATAGTCAATGATCGTGTTGATCCCCGAGAAATGAACAAGGACGGCGAGAAAGAACCCTACAGCCAAAGGTTTCCTCAGCCCGGGCTTCCGGATTTCCGACCAGAACCGCGCCGGAGCGGCAAGGCTGGCCTGGATCTGAAGCATTTCGCGGTCAGCCTCATCACGCCCGGCAATTTTCTCCAGCACGGCATGCGCCTCGGCCCGCCTTCCAGCTTTGAACAAATACCTGGGCGTCTCGGGCGCAGTCAGCAGGAGCAGGTAGAAAACTGCCGACGGCACCACGCCTGAAATGAACATCCAGCGCCAGTTCCAGACGCCGAGATCATGGACGGCGGCGTTGAACCACTGCCAGGGGCCCGCATCCCGCAACAGGTAATTCAACAGAAACGAAATCAGTATTCCAGTAACAATCGCCCACTGGTAACAGGCGCACATCCGTCCCCGTATGGCAGGCGGCGAGACCTCCGCCACGTACATGGGAGCCAGTATCGACGCTCCTCCCACCGCAAGCCCTCCCAGGAACCGCACAAAGAGGAACGACGCAAAATCAGGCGCCAGACCTGTACCCGCCGAGGTAACCGCAAACAGCGCCGCCACCCACATCAGGGAAAGCCGCCGCCCGAAACGGTCGGCAAAAAAGCCCGCCACGAGCGACCCCAGCGCGCACCCGAAGAGCAGCGAGCTGAACGCCAGCCCCAGGCTCAGCTCATTCAGACTGAATTGCGCCGAGAGAAAAGGGCCGGCGCCGGTTATGATGGCAATATCAAACCCGAACAGAAGCCCGCCGAGCGAAGCCGTAAGCCCGAGCAAAAAGGTGTATCTGGTATTTGCAGCACTCACCGTGACCTCCTTGTCTTTCTTAACAGCAGATTCATTTCTCCGGCCACAGCCTGACGAGCACGCAGCCGTGCGAGGGCACGTCAAAGCCGATCTGCTTTTCGTAGACGCCGAGGTCTTTCTGCCTCCACAGATCGCGCACCTTCCACTTGCCGTCGATCTTCAGGTCAGCCCATTGGATCGCCCCGCTCTTGTTGAAAAAGCCGCGGTTGAACAGCCCGGCGGCCTTGGAGCCGTCTTTCATGTCTTTGGCCCAGACCTCAAAATCCCCGCCGAAGACCAGCCGCTTGGCCTGCTGCCCGAGCGGGTCCTGGTTGACTTCGATCACCTCGTCGTTAGTCAGCAGGCTGACGATGAACTCGTCGGCTGTCGTCACGTCGAACCCCAGCATCAGCGGCGACGAGAGCAGGCACCAGAGCGTCATGTGCGTGACCTGCGCGTTGGGCGTCAGGCCCTTGTGCCCGATAACCATCATGTCCGCGTCGTTCCAGTGGCCGGGCCCGGCGTACGGCTGCCACTTGTCCTGGCTATCAAAGCCGGTGGACGACATACTCTTCCAGTTGGCCGCGATGTCGCCCGTGGTCCGCCAGCAGTTAGCCAGCCGCACGTACTCCTTGGCCCACTGGAACGTCGCCGCGTTGGAGAGGCTGTAGACAATGTCCCGCGGCACGGCCCGCAGCGCCGTCGCCATGCGCTCGGTGTAGGGGATGTCGATCGGGCACCAGTCGTACTTCATGTAGTCGATTTCCCACTTCAGCCACTGGGCCACGTCCTGCGCCTCGAACATGAACGGGCCGACATGCCCCGTGTCGGGGTGGAACTTCGTCCGCTTGGCGTCCAGCGCCGACTCGCCGATGAAGCCGCTGTAGCCGCGCGTCCAGGGCGACGAGTAGAGGCCGACTTTGAGACCGAGGCTGTGGATGTAGCTGCACATCCCGGGGAAGTCGGGATACTTCTTGGGGTCCGGCAACAGCGCGAGCGTGTCCGGATCGACAAGCTCGCCCGTGTTCCACCCGAAGTCCGTGTTGATATACGTCCAGCCGTGGTTGATCAGGTTTTTCTCGACAAAGGCGTCGGCAACCGCCCGCATGATCTTCTCGGTGGCGTTGGCGTTGAGATAGTTGTAGCTGTTCCAGCCCATCGGCGGGGTCAGCGCGATCTGCTCCCCGCAGACTATCTCAAGCTCCTTGCTGTCTTTGCCGACTTTGTTCTTCGCGGTCAGCTTCACGCTGAACGTGCCGGGCTCGGACAGCTTGCCCGTGATCCGCCCATTCCCGGCATCGAGCGCGAGCCCCTTGGGCAGCCCCTTCGCGCTGAATTCCATGGGGCGCTCACCCGTGGCCGGAACCGTGAACAGGCACGGCGAGCCCGGCCTCACCCCGAACACGCGCGCGCCGTTGATCCTGGGCTTGGGCCCGGCCTTCGGCGTCAGGATGACGGCCGGCTCAGGCGGCGCGACGGTCACCAGCGGCGCTCCTGCAGAACCGGTCACGCGCGCATCGCCCCAGTCGGCGTGGTCGTAGCCGAAGCTGTCGCCGCCGTCCGTCACCACGAGCAGCAGCCGGGAACGGCCCTTGATGTCCAGATCGACCGTCTTGGCGGCGGCGCCGCCCTTCATGATCCCGCTGGCCCAGATCTGCTTGCTGTCGTCATAGACCAGAAACTCGACGCCGCCGTTCTTGCCGACCTCGTCGTCGAGCCCCACGGAGGCCTGGAACCGCTCCGCGCCGGGGTGAAGCTGCAAATCGAAATACGCCTCGGAGTGCATGCCGATGCCGCGAGCAAAGGCCGTGCCCCCGATGGAGAGCGGCTTGCCGCCGAACGCCTTGTCCTTCTGCGCCCCGCCAAGCCCCTGGCTGACGCGGGTCAGATCGAGATCCGACAGCCAGGCCGTGGCCGGCTCGGCCGCACATAGGGCGCCTTTGAGCAAGAACAGCGCAGAGATCAATGTGACGATACGTTTCATAGACTACTCCTAATAATCCCTCATTTAAAATCCCTAAGACTCCACTCGTCGGCCCAGTGAAACACCGGCTTCCCGTCCTCCCACTCGACCGGCACCCAGATGAATCTCGAGTCGCACAGGTTCCCGGAGTTCCAGCGGTCCGCCATGAAGATGAACGCGTCTTTCTTGCCCTGCACCGGCAGCACGTATGTGCTCTGCGACTTGAACGACGTCTTCAGTTTATCCTCGGGTCCGCGCCAGGGATTGCCAAACTCGGTCCACGGACCGAGGATCGAATCGGCTACCGCCGACTTCGCCGGGTTCGGCGCCCAGCCCGAGCAGCCCGACCCGATGATGTAGTATTTGCCGTTCCGCTTGAACATTGCCGGCGCCTCGTAACTTTTCCCGGGGAAGGCCTTGGTGAAAGCCCCCGCCGGCTTCAGGAAGTCCTCCGTCAGTTGAGTGATGTGCAAAGTTCCGTTCCCCTCTGACGCGCAGATGTGATACGCCTTGCCGTCGTCATCGAGGAAGAGCGTCTGGTCGCGCGAGTCCTGGCCGTTCGGCTTGAAGGATTCGATGAACGTGAACGGCCCCGCAGGCTGGTCTGCCACCGCAACGCCGACTCGCGCAGTGCCGTATCCCTGCCCCTTCAACTCATGATGGAACCACATCACGAACTTGGACGTCTTCTTGTTAAACAGGACCTTGGGCCGTTCGATGATACAGCCGCGGGCAACAATATTGGACGGATCCTCCGAAACCGCGAACGCGATGCCCTCGTTTTTCCAGTCATACAGATTCGCCGACGAGTAGCACCGCACGCCTCCATCCTTGCCGCGGGTCCGGTTCTCGCCGTACCAGTAATAAACCTTCTTATGGTAAAGCATGCCGCCGCCATGCCCGCTGACGTGTACGCCCCCGTCATCGAGCCACTTGGCCGTCGGGCGGAACGACTTCGTCGATCCATACACCATGGGCTCCGGCACCGGCGCGCTGGAGAGATCGCCGCCCTCCACACCGTAAATTGCCTTGATGATGGTCAGCGGCTTGTCGGTCGAACCCTTGATTTCGAGTACGCCATGCTCGGCCACCGCCTTCTTGTCAACAACGTCGCCGAGCTTGAACTCCACCATCAGCTTTTTCGCATCGCCCGGCTGCGGGTCCCCGAACGTGCCGTTCTCAACAGGCATGGACAGCGCATGCTCCTTCACCGCCTCCCTGATCTTCGACGTCACGTCAACCTGCCCCTCCGCCACGGCGCTGGTAGCCCATACAAATCCCGCAAAAGCTACCGTCAACAATACCAATCTGACTACTTTATTCATGACTCACAAATCCTTTCAGCCTTTTACAATGCTTCTACGCGCTCTTCATTGCACGAACCTGACAAAATGGCCCGGCAGCGCCTACTTCCGGTACGGCGGAGCCGCATCCTGCGCAAAAACTGTCGGCTGCGGCACAGGCCCGTCGACTGTATTGACCAGCAGGTTGTCGAACATCGCGGTATTCCAGGCTCCGGTGATCAGGCCGCACAACCCCTTGGAGTGGACGTCATTGGTGACAGAACACACCTGTTTGTTCCCGATAAAACCGGAAATTTCCGTCCCCTGGAACCGGAGCTTCACAGTGTGCCACTGGCCGGAAAGAGACTCGGTTCCAGACGCCAGCGAACGGGAGTTGCCGTCTTTCGATGAAAATAAAGTCCATGCGCCGTCCGGCTTCAATTGAATGGAATAACAGCTCCGGGGCTTGGCAATTCTTCCCATGACTCCAGCCCAGCCGCCGCCGTCAAAACAGATATCGGCGCTGACTTCGTAGTTCACCATGTTTGTGTCGCCGAGCATGGAATTAGGTGTCCAGTCAGAACCATGCCATCCGTTCACAGCCTTGGAAACAACCTGGCGCAGGCATTTTCCCCCTCCGTCTGGACGATTCACCAGTTCAAACACGCCGGTCTGGTCGATATGGTAATACGGCATGTATCCCCAGAGTGCGGGCTCGGAATAATGATCATACGTTTCATAATGCGGAAGAGAAAACGGCTTCGTAGCCGGAACATCAGGGAAAGAGCCTTTCTGCTGGCCGGTCATGGTGCTGATGGAATAAATGGCCTTCGGTTCAATTACCATCGTAAATGACCCGTCCACCGGCTTGACATCTGCCTGCCTGACAAACTGGGCTGCCGCCGTGCTTTTCCACACGCAAAGCGTCTTTTTCGCCGGAAGCCCGCCGCAAATGTTGAACGTCACCGTCTTGTTCGTGGTACAGCCTTTCGTCTCGATGATCATGCTGTAGTTCCTGCTGTCAGGCGACTTCAGGGCAACGCAGGTTCCGTCGCCGTTCGAAGGGCCCAGCGTCCTGCATGCCCCATCCAGATATTGCCAGCCGAGCTTTACGAACTGGTTGTAATGCGCATACCCCCAGAGCTGCGGGGTGATTGTATAGTTCCCGCTCCAGGGCTGGCTCGCGACCACGCCCGAAAGATTGTAATAATCCTGGATCGGGTAAAACGCGGTGATCAGATACCAGAAGATGGTTTTCGTGATCTTCATGTCGATGTAATTGCCATTACACGCGGAAACGATACTCAGCGCCCCGGGAAACCCCGCCGGATCGGGCGCCTTGTAGATATGCTCTTCCGTATCCCAGATCAGTTTGCCTGACTTTCTTCCCGCCTCAGGCAGGGGCACTTTCGTTTCGGACCACGGACTGATCCAAGTGGTGTGCGCTCCAATAACATCAACGGCTTCCACCAGTTCGGGGTCGGCGGCGAATTGGGACAGGAAATCGAACTTCGGGTTACCCCAATTATCAAATGCGTGGACTTTGACTTTCGACAGGCCCGCTTTATTGAGGGTAGTATGCAGCATTTTCACAAATGGAATGCTGTCACCATATTCGTTCCTGCAACCGATGGCATCCAGATCGTAGCCGTACTGAGACTTCAGCCCCTTGATCCAGGTGACGTAATAGTCGCACATCTCCTGGCTCCAGAAAGTCCCGTTGCCGACCCAGCCCGGGCACGCCCACGCAACGCCGTCCAGGGTGATGGCGGGATTCCTTTTCTTCGCCTCCTTGAGCAGCCACCACTCGTAGCCCCGCTGGAAGTTGGCGTCCGTTTTAGCATGCATGTGGCTCGGCTCGGAGCTCAGCGTGGAATTGCCGTCACCGCCGATCTCAAGAAAGTGCGTCGTCATGGCGGCCCCGAAATCCGGCTTGAACAGGAAATCCAGAATCTGGCTGCGATACGGCTCGGGATAGGACATGAGCAGGACCGACGAACCGCCTGCACTGCAGCCGCCGACTCCATCAAACAGCCTCCCGGCGTTCGATCCGTCAATGTTAATTGTCTGACCGAAATTCAAAAACGGCACCAAGGCCAGCCAGACGAGAAGGATAATATTTGTTGTCCTCATAGTTATCCACCCTCCTATCTCGCCTTGGCATCTGCGGCCGGTGCCGGCGCAGGGCCCATCAGCTTTGACAAGAGCGGCTCAAGGGCCACCGCCGCGGCTTCCGCGCCGGCGGCGTTGGGATGGATCAGGTCGGGCATCAGGGCGGGGTCGATCTTGCCGTCGGGAGTCAGAAAGACCTTGTTCACATCGCTCCAAAAGACCTGCTTGTCGTCGGCCAGTTTCGACGCGAGGTCGGCGCCCTTGTTCAGCTCAGCCATCGCCTTCAGCGAGCGGTTATACTTGCGGTGAAAAGACGTCTGATCGCCTGCGACGCCGCAGGGGAACGGGCGGCGGATAATGATCTTTGTGGTCGGATGGCGCTGGCGGATCAGCTCGACAATGGCCTTGATGCCCGCGAAGAGCTGCTCCCCGGTGTGAACACTGCCGTAGTGCTGGTCATCCGTGTTATTCGTGCCGATCAGCAGAATCGCCACCTTGGGCGATTGGGCGAAGTCGAGTTCGCCGTTCTGTAGGTTCCAGAGGATATTCTCGGTGCGGTAGCCCGAGTAGCCGAGGTTGATCGCGTTGCGCGGGGCATAATACTTTTTCCAGACCGCCTCCTTCAAAGGCTTACATTCCCCGTCTTCTCTCTCCAGCATTTCCGTGATCGAGTCGCCGATCAGCGCCAGATCGAAATGATTGGTTTTGATCGCCGCCACCTTCTGGCTGTGGCGGCCGCAGGGCGATGGCTGCGGGAAATCCGCGTCGCCCGGCTTGGGCTGGCTGGCTGCTGCGGCGGAGGCCATATCGGCATCGAAAGCCTTGCCGTCGAAAGGAACCACGATGACTTTACTGCCGTGGTTGTCGTTGCCCTTTTCCTGACCCTTCTCTACATCCAGAACCGCAAAGCTGAACTGCGTGACGTGGCCGTTCTCGATCACCACGGCAGGCCGTTCGATTTTGTTCCAATGGTTCACCGTGCCGTCGGTATAGCGGATGAAGTCCGTCTTCGGATCATAGGCCAGACCCATGTTTGTCCAGTTCGTGATGCCGTCGGGCGAGGCAAGGTGATAAGCCTTGCGGGAACTCCACCAGTTCACCGTGATGTGGTACTGGCCGCCGCTGTACCAGATCACCGGATCCTCGGCATGCTCGTTGTTCAGGCCCTCCATCGTCGGCCAGATGCTCTGGCCCTGAACTTTGTAGGTGCCCATGACACCGTTTGTGCTGAGCATCATGAAGCCGCGCCGCGCCACGCTCAGGAAACTG
>CAZXVN010000523.1:0-9962 GCA_964643945.1 uncultured Lentisphaeraceae bacterium
TTGTTTTTTTCAAGCAGAAGACGGCATACGAGTTCATGGCCGGTGACTGGAGTTCAGACGTGTGCTCTTCCGATCTAACATGCGGCAATTCTTTCTTGTCTATTCAACGGCGGTGAACGCTCCCAAGAGCACGCTTCCAGAAACTGGCAAGGGAAAGCTTGTGCCTCGGAAAATGACCTCTTTTGAACCAGAGAAGATTTGGCAGACGCCTTCTGCCAAATCTCCCGAGTTCACGTTAAGCTGGTCACACTATCTTGTCCTGATGCGAATAGACAACACGGACGAGCGACGGTTTTACGAGCTCGAGGCCTTGCAACAAAACTGGTCCGAACCGCAATTATCCCGCCAGTATCATTCCAGCCTTTACGAACGGCTGGCCCTCAGCCGGGATAAGCGTGCCGTCATGAACCTCGCCAAGAATGGGCAAACCGTTGAGCGCCCCCACGACCTTCTGAAGAACCCGCTGGTGCTCGAGTTCTTGGGAATAGATGAGCAGTCGGCCTATTCCGAATCCGACCTCGAACAGGCCATCATTTCCAAGCTTCAAGCGTTCCTTCTCGAACTCGGCAAAGGATTCCTTTTCGAGGCTCGCCAAAAGCGCTTCACGTTCGACAACGACCACTTCTTCGTGGATCTCGTTTTTTACAACCGGCTCCTCCAGTGCTACGTTTTGATTGACCTCAAGACCGACAAGTTGACGCATCAGGACATCGGACAGATGCAGATGTATGTCAACTATTACGACCGTTGCGTGCGGCTGCCCAATGAGAAGCCCACCGTCGGCATCCTGCTTTGCAAAAAAAAGAGCGCCCTTTTGGTGCGGCTGACCTTGCCCAAAAAGGCCAATATCTACGCCTCCGAATACAATCTTTACCTGCCCGACAAGGCATTGCTCAAACGCAAGCTCGCCGAATGGACGGAAGAGTTCGAAAACACCAAGGAATTACCCCATGCCCGTTGATTACATCCCGTATTTTCCCCAGCCCATCGAGGGCCAGGCCGTGCTCGACAACTTCGTCCGCACCCGTCGCCTGCTGACCTACCGCGATAACGACAAAGTTCTGCGCCGCATTGCCCGCGGCATGCCCAGCTACGAACTCGACACGCTGGAAACCGTCGGCCAGCCGCCCGAAAAGAATCCCAACCTGCTGATCCGCGGCGAGTGCCTCTCCGCCTGCGCCTACCTCAAGGCCCAGAGCATCGAGGTCGACCTCGTCTACATCGATCCGCCCTTCGCCTCCGGCGCGGATTACGCCAAGAAAATCTACGTCCGCCGCAATCCCAAGGTCGCCGCCGCCCTGGCCAAGGCCGAAGAGGAACTCCCCGACGACCAGCTCCGCGCCTTCGATGAAAAGATGTACGGCGATATCTGGACCAAGGAGGACTACCTCAACTGGATGTACGAAAACCTCATGGCCATCAAAGCCGTCATGTCAGAAAACGCCAGCAGCTATGTCCACCTCGACTGGCACATCGGGCATTACGTCAAAGTGTTGATGGATGAGGTGTTCGGGGAACAGAAATTTAAGAACGAAATTATTTGGCATTATCCCGGACGCGAGATGCATGTCACAAACAAGTACAACGCTAAACATGACACCATTTATTTTTACAGTCGCGCGGAAGGTGATTGTGTCAACATGGCTGCCATCGCGACTCCTTACGATAAGGATGATCGCATTAAGTCGCTCAGACGAAAAGTTCATAAGGACGATGATGGCCGGGAATGGGTATGGGAGACAAGGGGCCAAGCAGCAGGACAGGAGTCGTACAAACGTTATCTTGATGAAATTATTGAAGACGGAAAAGCCATCAGCGATGTGTGGTCTGATTTACAGTTTCTGCGAGGCAATGATCCTGAGCGAACCGATTATGCAACGCAAAAACCCGAGCCACTTCTTGTACGAATAATACAGGCATCATCTAACGAAGGTTCTATCGTCGCCGACTTTTTTGGCGGCAGCGGAGTGACCGCCGCCGTTGCCAACAAACTGGGGCGGCGCTTTATCCACGCGGATGTCGGTATCAACTCAATCCAGACCGCTCGCGACCGGCTGCAGGCCGCAGGTGCCAACTTCAACGTGCTGGACGTGCGGGACGGCGTGGCCCTCTTCCGCAATCCGGTGCAGACCATGGACAAGCTGCGCTCGCTGATCACCGGACTGCGCCTCGACGAGGCCGAACTCGACTCCTTCTGGTCGGGCGCGTTCAACGACAGCCGCCTCGGCCTCGTTCCCGTCTATCTGCCCGACCTCAAAGACCATACCACCAAGGTGCTCGACATCCCGCTGATCAACACCATCCTCAACGTGGCCATGCCCGACCTGCCGGACAAGGTCAAAAAGGTTGTGGTCTACTACGTTGACATCGACGACCGCGCGGCGGTCGATGCCTTTATCAAAGAGAATTCTTCGCCCGACTGCGTGATCGAACTGCGCGACCTCAAGGAACTGCTCTCCGAGGTTGTCCTTGCCGACGAGGCGCAAGTCTCCGTCAGCAAAGAAAACGTCATCACCTTCGAGAGCTTCCACAGCGACCGGCTTCAGCAGAAGATCGCCGCCTACAACGACAAGCACGGGCTCAACTGCTATCCCAACGGCGAACTGCTCGACGAACTGGACCAGCCGCCAGAGCCCAAGCCGGTCAAAGGCTTCAAGCCCATCGAGATCAGCGAGGATGGGCTTGAACTCATCGAATGGGTTAGCGCCGACTGCACCGCCGCCGAAGGCCCCTGGCACAACGACGCGGAGATCAAGATCGACAAACGCGGCCTCGTGAGCCGCGACGGCAAGAAGTCCAAAGACTTTTGGGACGCCACGCTGCCCTGTCCCAAGCAACCCCAGCGCGCGAAGATCCGCTCCATCGCCGGCGACGAGACGGTTCTGACGGTGTGACACGGGAACTATCAGTCCTCGTATTCCTGCCACAACAGCTGCACCGACGGGTTATACGGATCTGTGTTGTTTTTCATTGAGGACAAAACCTGCCTGCTCGATTTTCACTTTCCGTGCGATGCTGCGCGACACGAGAAACCGCGCGTCACCCCTCGCGGCCGTTTGTCGGCTGAAAAGCACATGTGGCGCAAAGTATAGGGCTCCCCCGGCCCGTAAAACAAGAAAACAAACAAACCCCTTTATCCCTTTCCCTATCTTTGCTTTAATACCTCCACGCAAGCCGCTGTTTGGAGAAGGAGCCATGACAGACCCCTCCTGTATCTTCTGCAAGATCATCGCCGGACACATCCCCGCTTTCAAGATCTACGAGGACGAGCACACCGTCGCGTTCCTCGACATCGCCCCGTTTGAGAAAGGCCATGTGCTGGTCGTGCCCAAACACCACGCCGACTACTTCACGGACCTGCGCACGGAGGACCTTTTTACCTTTATCACCGCCGTTCAGAACGTCGCCGCCCTGCTCCTGAAGAAGATGCCCTGTGACGGCTTTAACCTGGTCCAGAACAACGGCGTTTGCGCCACACAGGTTGTGCCCCATGTCCATTTCCACATCATCCCGCGCTGGAATGACCGCACCGTCAACTGGCTCCCCGGCACCTATGAGGATGCCGCCGAACTCTCTGCCATCCAGCGCCGCCTCACCACCTGAGCCCTCCACTCCACCACTCCACTACTCCATCACTCCCTTTCTCCCTCTCCCCCATGAACCCCTCTTACCAAGAGACTGTTTTCGAGATCTGTAAAAAGGATCCGCGCTACCATGCGGACGCCTATTTCTTTCTGGTCGAGGCGCTCGACGTCACGGTCAAAGACATCCGCAAGACCCAGCCCGACCATGGCCGACACGTCACCGGGAAAGAGTTGCTCAACGGCATCAAGGAGTACTCGCTCAACGAGTTCGGGCCGCTGACCTTCACCGTTTTTTTCGAGTGGGGCATCCACACCACGCTGGATTTCGGCGAAATCGTTTTTAATCTCGTCGAGGCTGGCCGCCTCGGCAAAACCGATAACGACAGCCGCGAGGATTTTAAGAACGGTTATGCTTTTGACGAGGCCTTTCTGCAGCCGTTCGAGCCGCAACAGCATGAAGCGCCCGCCGCAGCGCCCGCCCGCTCCTCCCGCCGCCGCAAACGCGGTTAGAAGGGCCTTCATGCAGCCGTTCGCCAGGCCTGATACCCCGCCCGTGATCACGATTGCCTATGGCCGATTGCCTATTGCAATGCCCGCCGCGGCATGACATACTTATTCCCTTTCAAAACAGCACCTATGAGTTCAGTCGATCTATCCTGCAAACGGTTTCTCTGGCCTCCGATGCATCCGGAGGGACGGCGTTTTGTGCTGGCCGCCGCGCTGCTGACACTCATCGGCACGCTGCTGTGGCAGCCGCTCGCCGTGCCCGGCGCATTGCTGCTCCTCGGTGTCCGGTTTTTCTTCCGCGACCCCGAACGCGTGACGCCTGCTGACCCCCGGGCGGTCGTCAGCCCCGCCGACGGCATCGTCTGCCTGATCATGCAAAGCCCTATCCCCGCCGCGCTAGGAGCCGGCAACACCCCTGTCTGGCGCGTCAGCGTCTTCATGAGCGTGCTCAACGTCCACATCAACCGCATGCCTGCCGCCGGCACCCTCCTCAACACCCAGCACATCCCCGGCAAGTTTTTCAACGCCTCGCTCGACAAAGCCAGCGAGGATAATGAACGCCACCTTTACCTGATGCGGACCGGGGACGGGCAGACGCTCGCCTTCGTCCAAATCGCCGGACTCATTGCACGCCGCATCCTTTGCTTCGTGCGTGCGGGTCAGACTCTGGCACTCGGCGAGCGGTTTGGCCTGATCCGTTTCGGCAGCCGCGTGGACGTCTACCTGCCTCCGGGTGTCGAACCCGCCGTGCGCGTCGGCCAAATCATGGTAGCGGGCGAGACCCCCCTCGCCCGCCGTTAACCCTTTTTTTCACAGGTGTCACCCATGGGCAAGTTCCGGTTCCGGAAACGTAAACAGAAACAACACGCCGAACGCGAGATCCTGATCCGCACGATGATCCCGAATCTCGTGACGTTCATGGCTGCGGCCAGCGGCATCACCTCGATCCGCTACAGCTGTAAAGGCGACTGGCGCACCGCTGTGGTTGCCATCTTCATCGCCTGCATGCTGGACGGCCTGGACGGGCGCGTGGCGCGCATGCTGCGTGCGACCTCCAAGCTCGGCGCTGAACTCGACTCGCTCGCGGACTTCGTGAGTTTCGGCGTCGCGCCCGCCATCCTCGTCTATTTCTGGATCATGGAGGGGGTCACGCCCGCGAGCGCCGCCTACCCTTTCCGCGGCGTTTTCTGGGCGCTGGCGCTTTTTCACGCCCTGTGCTGCGCCTTCCGCCTCGCGCGTTTCAACATCATGATTGAAGACGGCCCCAAGCAGCCCTACTGGAAACACTTCTTCATGGGGTTGCCCGCACCCGGCGGAGCGGGCATCCTGATAACACCCGTCATCTGGCAGCTTCACACCGACTCGGCTCTGTTCCAAACACCCTGGATCGGCGGCGCCATGCTCGCCCTCTGCGGCGTGCTGATGGCCTGCCGCTGGCCAACGGTCTCCGCCAAAAGCCTGCGCGTGCCAGCCAAACACATGATGCCCGTGCTGCTCTTCGTGCTGTTTGTGATTGGCATGCTGGTCTCGCAGTTCTGGCTGACGCTCGGCGTGATCGGCGTCATCTATCTGCTCTCCGTGCCGGTGACCGGCATCGTCTTCCTGAAAATGCGCAACCGCTACGAGGCGAAACCCCCCGCTCCGCCGCCAGGGCCCGTCCCCAATTCCTGATTTTGCTTGCCGGGCCAGGGGCTTTGCGGACGCTACTTCCGGCTCTCGCGCTGCACCGTCTCGACCATCGCGAAGATGTTCGCCAGCGGCGTGCCGGCCTGCACGTTGTGGCAGGAGCAGCAGATGTAACCCTGCCCGCCCGCACCCAGCGTCGCCAGACAGTCGCGCGTCTCGGCACGCACGATCTCCGGCGTTCCGAACGGCAACACGCTTTGATTGTCCACCCCGCCGTGAAAGATCACCCGGTCGCCAAACGCTTTCTTGAGTTCAGCCATGTCCATGCCGGGGCAGGCGTGCTGGATCGGATTGAGCACGTCCACGCCGCAGTCCAGGATCGGCTTGAGCAGCGGACGCGCCGCGCCGTCGGTATGGTAGAACACCCGAAGCCCGTGCGCGTGGATCAAATCGCACCACCGCTTAAGACGCGGCTGGAGATGCCGCACCCACATTTCTGGTGACATCACGAGGCTCGCCTGCCCCGCGATGTCGTCGCTGATGAAGACCAGATCAAGCGTCTGGCCTGCACGCGCGAAAAACCGTTTCATCATCTCGCTCTGGATCACCTCGATCCGGTCCAGCACGGCATCCACATACTCCGGCTCCAGCGCCAGGTCCATCAGCGCCTGCTCCAGCCCGCGCATCTGGCAGTAGATCTCATAGAAGGAAACCCACGGCCCGATTACCGCAAACTCTTTCGACGCTTCCGCCGCCTTCGCCACCGCCCCCTCGTAATCGAAGCGCGCCACGTCCGGCCAGAACGGGTAGCCGTCCAGCGACGCGGGCGTGTCAAACCCTTTGAGCGGCGCCTCGCCGAACTCGGCGTAGTACGAATCGCCGGTCTGTATGCCCTTGAGCGGCACGCCCCACATCGTGCGGTCGCCGCCCAACTCCGCGCCCGCGCCGGATTGCGCGCCCGCGCGTTCACCGACCTCGGTCTGGTAATCCATAAAGACCCAGAAGATCTTGTCAAGCCCCAGCGCGCGATACACGCCGATATCGCTGTCCACGTTGTAGTGCTTGCGCAGGGCCGCGCCGATCTCCGGCGTATGCCACAGATCGACCGGCGTGCGGTCCGTCGGTTGACGGCTCAAGGTTGCCAAGATGCGTTCTTTGGGTGTCATGCTTTTCCTCTCAAGCTCAGTCGCGCGGACGTTCCAGGGTTGATGGGCAGCCCTTCCAGAATTTTGTAAAGGATACCAAGGCAGACCGGCGGCTGTCACTAAAAACTCGCTCTAGGCGCGGCGCCTTTCTCGACCGGCCTTGATCGCCCCTTTAGATGCGGCATAAAGTTCCGCACGTACTTTGCTGATCATCATGTCGACATCGACATCCGCGAAACCCATGCGCGCAACCAGGGCGCGAAGCACCTGCCGCTCACATGTGCTCACGTTGCCATCGGCAAGGCACATCTGAACCAGAGCCTTGAAGAAAGCGGCGCGCTGCTCCCAGCTGTCAACCTGAGGCAGGCACACCTCGTCATCTTTGTTGACAGAGGCCATAAGCGCCTTCAGGCGCGTCTCAGGAATGTTGTGCTTAGCGGCCATGCTTATGAGCTGCCTATCCTCCTCTGGATCAATCACACCGTCAGCCAGCATCACAGCCGCCACACACCGGATCATCCCCTCCTGATCGCTTGCGGAAAGGAGCACACCCGCGAGCGGCTCCGGCGTCACAGGCCTGACAGCCAGTTGTGAGAAACCGCTGAAGGCCGAAACCGCTTCAAGCACCCAGGAGGTGCTGCCATCGTTCTGCCGCATACCACAGTAGCGACACGACCCATCCTGCTTGGCGATCTGCGGCGCCCCGCACCCGGGACAATGCCGCGATGTCAACGCCGCCGCCTGCACACTTTGCACACCGCGTTTCCGCACCAACACATACTCCTGCTGCACAAGCGTCGACCGTTCCCATTGCGGCTCAAGCAACCCCGGCACCTGCTTACGCTCACGATGGCCTGACCACTGAACCCGGACTCTCACGCGATCCATATCGTCGCGATCACCCGCCGGCACAACCTCGGCCAGATCAACACTTCCCACAGCGGCATCCGCGTAAAAAAGGTGCCGGCCCGCTTCATCCGGCCGCCAAGACTCCCTTTCCTTTTCGATAAACGTTGGAAGCGCGACGGCAGTCAAGTATTCTTCTGACCCAAAAAATTCGGCTGCCCGGTGATGCCAAAACAGTGCAGACACCCGATCCTCAATCGCCTGCGGATTAAACCCCGGATCACGTTGCCGCAGTTCCGCGACACCTTCACCCTCCGTACTGACAGGCACAGACCAGGCCTGCTGCTGTGTGATCTCACTCAAAACCCAGTCATACTCGCCGGAGTTGATTAACGCCTGACACGATTCGCAGACAATGGCTGTGGAGAGCTTCAGCCGTGTTCCGCAATTCGGACAACACCCATCGAGCAAACCGGGGCGATCGAGTGTTCTTGCTCCCGGACGGCGCAGAAAGGTCCATATCTCTGTGAAGCTCTCTGGGGTGCGGGCCCCCTGCAGGCGGCGGCCGTCACCGAGCGATACAAGTGTGTCAACCGCTTCTGCCGTAATCGCCACATGCAAGGTGTCAAAGAAGCGGTCGGAGGCTGACCCGGCGAGGCGCGAACCCAGAACTCGGAGACTCCGCATCTCATTGCGGATGCCGCTCCCTTTCTGCATCTCGATTTGCAAAAAGAAGCGGTCGAACACGCCGTCCGAAAGGAAATGGCGCACGGGTGTCATATCCTGGCGGCTCCAGGCCTCTTGCACGCACGGGAGCAGCTCATGGCAGCGTTTAAGAAACGCATCGACAGAAAAAGCGGGATCGCGCTGTTGGATGCTCTCGAGACCTGCCTCTATGCGCCCTGTGGCGTCGACCCGCAATCCGCGCCGGATCGTGTACGACACGTGTGCCGAGTAACCGCCTTTAGAGGAGTGATAAAAGATAACCCCTGTGACAATCAGCAGAGGGATGCCGACCGCCGGGTACTCGAACACGAGGCGAATCAGCAGGTAAATGATGAGCCCCGCTCCGTCGCCGTCACCGCCGCCTGAAAAACCGCCGCCGCCATCACCTGAGAAACCGCCGCCGCCGCCGGCACGGGCAAAAACCATCTCGCCGGCAAGGATCACGGCCCCTGTTACAGCAAAACCGAAGAGCGCGCGCCAAGTGCGCAACGTCATTGCCCAGCTCCCTGCGGGGCACCGCACGCGCTGCAGAATTTTGCACCCGGCGCCAAAACCGCACGGCATTTGATACATATGCCGCCGGCGCCTTCGATTGTTGCGCCGCAGACACCGCAGTATTTGGAACCCTCGGTGATACTGGAAGAGCACTTCGGACAGGGTTTCCCGGCCATGGCAGGAGCACCCGGCGCATTCTGTTTTAGCACCTCGCCTAGGCCTGTGGCGAGTTGTCCACCAACCATCATGCCCATCATGTTGCCGGCCATTCCGGGGTTGGCTGCTGCGTCACGCAAGGCCTGTGCCGCCTGATATTGAGCGAACTGGTTCAAGTTGCCAACCGCGCCCATAGAGGCACGCTGATCCATCGCCCTCTCAACCTCTTCGGGAACCGTGACGTTTTCAAGCACAAATCCCAAAAGCGTTAGGCCCAGACCTTCAAAGAAGCTGGCGAGCTTCTCTTTCATAGCTCCGCCGATCTCATCGTATTGCGCCTGCAGATCCAGCAGGGGAATCTTCAATTCCCCCAGTACATCGGTGAACGACGAGACCGCCTTCGCTCGCAACTGCCCCTCGATGTCGTCCGCCCGATAGGTCTGGCTGGCACCGACCAAACGACTGATCATCTCCCGGTCCGAATTCAGCTTGTAAGAGAAATTCCCCCGGGCACGCAGGCGTACCATCCCGAAATCGGCATCCCGCAATATCACCGGCGTAGCGGTGCCCCATTTACGGTCAAGCTGCTCGGTGATATTAAGAAAATATACCTCGGCCTTAAAGGGGGAGTGAAAACCGTATTTCCACCCCTTCAAGGTTGCCAGAACGGGTAGATTCGCAGTCTCCAGCGTGTGCAGCCCCGCCTCAAAAACATCTGCAATCTGGCCTTCATTCACAAAGACCGCACACTGGCCAGGGCGGACCGTGAGCTGGGCGCCCATCTTAATCTCATGCTCATAGCGTTCAAAACGATGAACCAGAACGCCCGGCTCCTGCTCCCTCCATTCGATAATATCAATAAATTCCGCACGAATCT
>CAZXVN010000524.1:0-7150 GCA_964643945.1 uncultured Lentisphaeraceae bacterium
GTTCAAGGATGTGGTTGTCCACCGCCGCCTCGGCCGCCTCCGCTCCGCCGCAGTGGCCGCAGAGCAACTCCCACGGCTCTTTTGTGAACTGACAGTGCCACGGCACATAAGGCGGACGCTGCCCAGCAAACACCCTTCTGACGACTTCACGTTTTGTCATGGTTTGACTTTTGTCCTCATCTCATCTTGCCAGCTGCCGTTTCCACGTCGAAAACGACATCAATGTGTCAATTATCGCGTCAGTCCCTTCCGCGCATCGGCGGCCCAACGGATGCCGTTCACGAGGAGCTTCTGATAGCTCGGATGCTCGTAGCCGCTGGGACCGTGCGCGAGCATCAGGTAGAAAACGCGGCTCTTGCCGTATTGCAGCGTCCACGCGATGTCGTGGCCGCATTTCGGATGATCGCAGGTCAGCAACACGTGAACGTCCGGCGCAACGTAGAACCGGCCGTAGACTTCGTCGTGAACGGTGAAATCCGAGACGCCCTTCGTGATCGGATGTTTCTTGTCAGCGACGGCAACATTGAAGTCCACATCCTCGGCGTAAGTGGAACCGGGATATTTCCTGTCATCAATCGTCTTCGGCGCAGCCAGCCACGCGCCGCCGATCATGTTGCGGTATTCGGGCCACTCGCCGTGCGCGCCGAGGTTATGATGCGTGGCAACAAGGCCGATGCCGGTGTTAAGCAAATTTGTAAATGAGGCTTGCTGTTCCGGCGTGAAGCCGCTGGCCATGTCATACATCACGATCACGTCGTACTCTTTTTCCAGCCCCGGTTTCAGCAGGTCGGCCTGCTTAGGCATCTCGGCTTTCGTGACCTTCACTCCCGGCAGCGAGTCACACATCGAGAAGAACGCCTTCTCATCGAAACCATGTCCGCCGTAGGTCAGCAGGACGCGGACGGGATTTTCCGTTTGCGCGTCAACGCGCACACAAGCGAACGCGCAGGCAAATACGATAACTTTCAATTTGTTCATTATATCTCCATTCACTTCAATCGTCTAGCCGTTGGGTGTATACGGGCTCATGAAAACGACGTTCTCAAAATCGAAGTAGCGAAATCAGGCTGCCCTTCTCATCGGTCGGGGTATTCACGTTACGGATCTGACTCCACACCACCTCGCGCACCTGGCTCTTGCCCGGATAACGGTAGTCCATCGGCTGACGCGTCATAAAAACCCAGATCGCACTGGATGTCACGCTGTCTTCCTCCACGCCCACAACTCCGTAAGGGCATACGCCCAACTCCAACGCCACCGCTTTACAGAGCGGCAACAGGTCGATGTGCCAGTTGCTCACATGCACCGCCAAAATGCCGCCTGGCGCGAGCCGTTCGAAATAGAGCCGGAACGCTTCGAGCGTGGCCAAGTGGTAAGGCACCGCGTCGCCGCTGTAGGCATCGATAACCAGCACGTCATAAAGCGGGTCGCCCGCCGCACGCTCCTTCTCCAACATTCTCCGCGCATCACCCGGCACCAGATCGATCGGCGTCTGAGCATCGGGCAGATAGGTAAAAAGCCGCGGGTCCGTCGCCACCTGAATCACCTGCGGATTGATCTCGTAGAAGCGGTAGAGATCGCACGATCTTCCATAACAGGCCAGCGTGCCCGCGCCCAGCCCCACCACACCCACCTTCATGCTCCTGCCGGCCGGATAGTTTGGATGAGCGAACAGGGCGATGCCGCCGCCGGTCTGACCGTAGTACGCCGTGCCCCGGCCTTTGTAAAAGGGCGCACGCACCTGGATGCCATGCGTGGTCTGCCCGCACCATAAATAATAGACAGGGAACATGCCTTGCGTTCCAAACGCCTCCATCGTCTGCGTCACCGCCAAGCTCCCGTAGAAATTCCGGGCACGAAACATCACACGTGCCTGTGAGTGCCGCGCCGTCACCGAAGCCAATGCCAGCCAAGCCGTACCGCAACAGGCCATGTACACCCACACGCCTCGACGCGACCGCACGACAAACGCTGGTTTAGGCACGCGCCACGCCACCAGCAAAGCGCACACGAGAAGAATCAGCGGATATTCAAGCACCCGGTTGAAAACCCATGGAGCGGCGATCGAAGCAAGGAGTCCTCCCGCTGCTCCCCCTGCCGCAATCATCAGATAAAACCGCGTCAGATGCAGCGTGTCAGGCCGCTCAGCATAGAGCCAGCCATGCAATAACACCCCCACACAGAAGATCAGCGCCACAGCCGCAGCCACGTTCGGATAAAAGCTTCCTGCGCCCCACAGGCCGTTCGTCACCGCCGCGCCGACCAAAGCCAACGCTGAGAGACCACACCACGCCCCGCGTCGATTTTCACCGAAGCGCGAGAACCCCACCACATAGCTCAGCAAAAACGCGGCCAACATCCCCACCCATATCAACGGCATGGGGGTGACATCGGTGAAAAGGTGCGCGATCACCGCATTGAGCAGGCACGCGCTCACCGCAGGCAGCAAGAACCATTGAAAGGAAGCTCTAAAGTTTGGGCGTTCGCGCGCGACACTGTTATCAATGACAGAGTGAGGTTTTCCGGTCATCCATACCAACGCGGTGTACCCCGCGAGGCCTACCGCGAACCCGTACCACTGCGCCGTCAGCGGCACGAACGGCTCCAACACAAACGGATACGCCAGCAGCCCCAACAACGAGCCCAGATTCGACACCGCATACAGTCGGTAGACCCCCCTACGCGCTTCTCCGCGTTCCGGCACGCCCGCGCCCGCCGCCACCCACGCCTGCACCCAAGTGCTTCCCGCCGCGAGCAAAACATAGGGCAGTCCCACAAACACCAGCACGCAGAAGATGACCTCCAAAGATGGCGCAGAGAAGTCGCCGAAAAGGCCTTTGAGGGGGAGCCGCAACGCCGCGACCAGAAAGGCCCACGCCACCGCGATGCCCAGCAGCGTCAGATGCGTCACACATTGCGTCCGGGGACTTTTTCCGACAAGCAGGTGCGCGTACGTGCAACCCGCCAGTAACAGGACTTGATACGCCCCAAGACACACACTCCAAACCGACGCGCTACCACCGAATACGGGTAGGAGTGTTCGCCCCAGCAAGGGCTGGATCATAAACAACAGGAACGAGCCGAAAAAAACAGCGGCTGCAGGCATCAGGCCAGATTGGAATGTTGTACGCAATTTTTGTCCATCCAAGCCACGGCTTCGTTCAGCAGCAGGCGATTCTGCGCTACCCGTGCTGGCTTTTTCTTAAAACTCGCGTCCAGCGCTTCGAGCAGGTGTTCACGTTTGAGTCCCGTCACTTCCAGCCACGCCAAAGCCGCCAGCATCATGGTGTTCGCCGCCTGCGGCACACCCAGCTTAAGCGAGAGGTCGATCGCGGGCATGGCGATCACGCGCACACCTTCCGGCACCTGTTCTGTCAACGACACCGTGGCATCCACAATCACCGTGCCACCCGGCTTCACGTCGCGCACGAAACGCTCGTACGAGGGCTGATTCATGCATACCAGCACGTCAGGATGATCCACCGCCGGTGAACCAATCGGCGTACCGGAAATCACCACCGAGCACGCCGCCGACCCGCCGCGCTGCTCAGGCCCGTAACTCGGGAACCATGTCGCAAATCGCTTTTCAAGCCGCGCCGCTTCCGCCACGCAAATGCCAAGGCTCATAATCCCCTGACCGCCGAATCCAGTAAACTTGAGGCGCAATTCGCAGGCCTTCTCGTCAACCTCAGCCACCGGTGCCTGAGACGGCTCCGACTGTTGAAAAAACTCCTCCACGGAGGGTGCCGGCACAATCGGCACACGTGGCATCGCCGACGCGCTGTTGTCGCGCACACACCCCAAAGGGAACTCTTTTTCCATCTCGTCCATGCAAAAAAGGGCCGCCTGAACCGCATTCAACCCCATGCTCGTCGGACACGGCGAAATGAACTCCACAAAGGCGTAGCCCTTGCCGTCGCGCTGAATCTCAAAAGCCCTGCGCACCGCCTGACGGGCCTGCATGATACGCGGGGTGTCGGCCACAGAGACCCGTTCGATATAGACGGGCGCCTTTAGTTGGTTCAGCACCTCGCAGACGCGCAACGGATAGCCGACCGTCAGCGGATCGCGACCGAACGGCGTGGTCATGGTCTTCATGCCCTCCAGCGTGGTCGGTGCCATCTGTCCGCCGGTCATGCCGTAAACCGCATTGTTGACAAAAAAAACCGCCATGTGCTCGCCGCGGCTTGCCGCTTGAAAGGTGTTGTTAAAACCGATCGCGGCCAGATCACCGTCGCCCTGATACGAAATCACCACCGCATCGCGCCGCACCCGGTTGATCGCCGTGCCAACCGCCTGAGCGCGTCCATGCGCCGCTCCCACATTGCTGCAGTCCCAGTAGTAATAGCCAAACACGGCGCACCCGATCGGGTTGATGATGATTGTACGGTCCTGAAGTCCTAGTTCCGCCATCGCCTCGGCAATCAGCTTGTGAATGATCCCGTGACCGCAACCCGCGCAGTAATGGGTCGCCCGAGTCTCCTTGCCGCTACGGATGAACGACTCGTACATGCCGACTGTTTTCTTCTGTGTCATGTCAAAACACCGTTTCACTTATAAATGGGTAAAATCAAAACTTCCAGTCGCCTCATTCCTCAATACATGGCGTGCGGCATCGACGACTTCGTCGACGGTCACGACGATGCCGCCCATGCGGTTGCAAAGGCTGACAGGCTGATACCGCCTGCCCTCTTTTGCGATATGAAACACCACGTCATCGCGAAACTGCCCCGCACTCAACTCCACGACCAGCGCCTTCCGCCCTTGGGTCGTCTGGCACAACGCCTCCGCTGGGAACGGACTCAAGGACAGGGGGCGGAATACGCCGACCTTGACTCTTTTCTCACGCAGCACCTCAGCTGCAGTACGTGCGATGCGGCTCGAAATGCCGTAGGCCACCAACACCAATTCGGCATCATCGCATAAATAGGTTTCGTATTGCGCGTCCACCCACATCGTCGCATACTTTTCCTGCAACCGCCTGTTGTGAGCCTCCTGCTCAGGCGCGTTGAGATAAATCGAGACGATCAGATTCTTACGTGTCTCAGGCGTGGCATGCACCGCCCATGTTGTCGTGTCGGGTTTCGCTAGCGCCCGCTCAGGCAACACCAGCGTCTCCATCATCTGGCCCAACAGCCCATCCGCCAACAGAATCGCGGGCGTGCGGTATTTCAGCGACAACCCGAACGCCCGAATCGTGAGGTCGCACATCTCCTGTACGCTGGCCGGGGCCAGTACCACACACCTGTAGTTTCCGTGACCGCCACCTTTGACCGACTGATTGTAATCGCCTTGCTCGGGATAGACGTTGCCAAGCCCAGGCCCCGCACGCATGATGTTCACGATCACGCCCGGCAGATCCGCGCCCGCCATATACGAAAGGCCTTCCTGCATCAAGCTCATGCCGGGGCCGGATGTCGCCGTCATGGCCAACCGCCCCGCCGCCGCCGCACCGTACACCATATAGATCGAGGCCGTCTCGCACTCGGCCTGCAAGAACTCGCCCCCCACCGCTGGAAGCCAATTTGCAGCCGCATGCGCGATCTCACTGGCAGGCGTGATCGGATATCCAAAATAAACATCGCACCCTGCATACATCGCACCGATCATCACCGCTTCGTTACCTTTAACAAACTTGGTCATGCTCGCTCCTAACCCGTTCTCCTCGTTCAGGCGGCCAAAAACCCTTGAACCACAAAAAATCAGGGCTTCTCAATTGTGATCACATACGGTTCGGGACAGTTATAAAAACAGATCGCGCATCCGGTACACCCCACACCCACATAGCCGGCGGGCTTCACACCGCGGCTGTTCAACCCGTTAGAAAGGCGCAGACACTTCTCGGGGCATGCCGCCACGCAGCGTCGGCATCCCTTGCACTCGTCAGCATCGAATACCGGGCGCGGCAACACCGGATTGCCCGCGTTATCCTCCTGAACTGCCATTCGTATCTCCTAACCGGTAAACGCACAAAATTAAAACGGTAGTTTGCCATTTCTTTCGTCTTCACGCAAGGACGCCTGACATCCAACTGTGTATACGCAACGTCACATCCCCCACTTTTCCCGCTCCTCAGCCTTCACCGCATCCCACACCGCATCCATCTCCGCCAGCGTACACGCCTTGAGCGTCTTTCCCTGTTCGCGGAACCGGCGCTCCACCTCGCGGAACCGGCGCGAGAACTTCTTGTTGGTGCCTTCCAGTGCGCTCTCGGCATCGACATCAATAAAACGGCAATAGTTGACCACCGAAAAAAGCAGATCTCCCATCTCCTCGGTCATCTTCTGTCGGTCACCCGCAGCCACCGCCTCACTCAACTCCGCAAGTTCCTCCGCGATTTTTTCAGTCGCGCCGGTCGCGTCTTCCCAGTCGAACCCCACTCTCGCGGCCTTGAACTGTGTGCGCTGCGCCTTGAGCAAGGCCGGCAAGGTCACGGGAACGCCGTCAAGCGCCGACCGGTCTGGACGCTTGCCCTTTTCGGTTTGTTTGATCGCCTCCCAGTTACGGAGCACCTGTCCCGAAGAAGCCACCACCGCATCACCGAACACATGCGGATGCCGCCGGATCAGTTTTTCAGTGAGCGCTTCTGCGACATCATCCAGCGTGAATTTTCCTTCCTCCTCGCGGATGGCACACTGAAAAACCACCTGCAGCAGGACGTCGCCCAGTTCTTCCACATGTAAGGCGATGTCTTGGCCGTCCATCGCCTCGAGCAGTTCATAGGTCTCCTCCAGCAGACACGGCTTGAGCGTCTGCAACGTCTGCTCACGGTCCCAAGGGCAACCGCCAGGCGCACGCAAACGCTTCATCACCTCATACAGCCTTTCGACTCCGCGTAACTCTGCTCCCATCTTGTCCCCTCCTCCGCGAAAAACATAAGCCCCGTTTCACCGAAACGGGGCCGTATCAGTCATCGCGCGTCCTGACCGCTCAGCCTTAGATACGCAAAATGCGGGTCACCTCATCCGCCAGTCCGGCCGAGAATTCGCTAATATGGAAATCGCAGCCGCTGATGTCCTGATACTCGGTCACCGGATTAACCTTAACCATCACTCCCAAACCGGAGATCAGCGCGCCCTTCACAGAGATACCCGAACCCGCCACCGCCACGCACAGCCGTTCGTGCAGATCGTTCTTGCGCGCGGCGCGG
>CAZXVN010000525.1:0-5901 GCA_964643945.1 uncultured Lentisphaeraceae bacterium
TACGAGATCATAGCCGGTGACTGGAGTTCAGACGTGTGCTCTTCCGATCTCGTAGAAAGCTGAGCCACCGCCGACTCGCGACGTGAACCGCGACAGTGGAACGGCCAGAGGATGTGAGCAAGCGGATTTTTCCGCATGACAGATAAAATCTGTTGAACAGAGCCGTGTCGGCTGAGGAATGTGGCTGTTTGACTCTTTAGGTCCGGCTCTCAGATTTCCCTGTCGTATCCCTCCCTCCCCCAACTATCGCTCATGCCGCAGCAGGCGGTAGAACATGCACGGCGACGCGTTCGTATGCGCGACCGTGAGGGAGCCGCTGACGTGCCCCGGCAGGTTGGTCAACCCGGCGGCGGCGCCCCACTGCCCGCTGAGCAGGTTCGTGCGCCATTGCACGTCGTAGCGCCAGGCCGGCTGACAGTCGAAAGACAGGCCGCAGGCGTTGGCTGTTCTGAACATATTCGTGATCGCCGGCGGGCCATACAGCGAGCCCTCGAACATGTACGCCGCGCCCGCAGCGCTCACCCCCCCGGGATCCGCGCTATACGCCCCGGCCAGGGCCACGTCCCCCGCCACGCTCACCGACCGGCCGAACTGATCGCTCGCCGCCATGTCCGAGGCGGTGAGCTTGCCAACCTGCCCCCAGGCGTTAATCCCGCCCGCGTGGCGCTCCAACACGTAGGCGGCGCCCGCGCCGGACAACCCGCCGGGACTCGCCCCGTACGCCCCGACCAGGGCCACGTCCCCCGCCACGCTCACCGAGATTCCGAAGTAGTTGGCCACCGCCTTGTCCGGGGCGGTGAGCTTGGCGACCTGCCCCCAGACGTTGGTGCCGCCGGCATCGCGCTCAAACACATACGCCGCGCCCGCGTCGCTCACCCCGCCGGGATTCGCCTGACACGCCCCCACCCACGCCACGTCGCCCGCCACGCTCACCGACCAACCGAACTGATCGCTCGCCGCCTTGTCCGAAGCGGCGAGCTTGGCGACCTGCCCCCAGGCGTTGGCGCCGCCGGCATCACGCTCAAACACGTATGCGGCGCCCGCGCCGGACAACCCGCCGGGACTCGCCCCGTACGCTCCGACCAAGGCCACGTCCCCCGCCACGCTCACCGAGATTCCGAAGTAGTTGGCCGCCGCCTTGTCCGAGGCGGTGAGCTTGGCGACCTGCCCCCAGGCGTTGGCGCCGCCCGCGTTACGCTCAAACACGTAAGCCGCGCCCGCATCGCTCACCTCGCCGGGATTCGCCCCAAATGCCCCGACCAGGGCTACGTCCCCCGCCACGCTCACCGACCGGCCGAACTGATCGCTTGCCGCCTTGTCCGAGGCGATGAGCATGGCGACCAGCCCCCAGGCGTTCGTGCCGCCCGCGTTGCGCTCGAACACGTGCGCTGCGCCCGCAGCGCTCACACCGCCGGGATCCGCCCCAAATGCACCGACCAGGGCTACGTCTCCCGCCACGCTCACCGAGACGCCGAAGTTGTCGCTCGCCGCCTTGTCCGCAGCGATGAGTTTGGCGGCCGGCCCCCAGGCGTTCGTACCGCCCGCATCGCGCTCAAACACGTACGCCGCGCCCGCAGCGCTCACCCCGCCGGGATCCGCCCCGTACGCCCCGACCAGGGCCACGTCCCCCGCCACGCTCACCGAATTGCCGAACTGGTCGCTCGCTGCCTTATCCGCTGCGGTGAGCTTGCAAGATTGATCCCACTGCGCATGGCGCAATGGAATGAGATACGCCGCCCCCGCCGAACTCACCCCGCCGGGATTGGCAAAGGACGCACCGACCAGCGCCACCTCGCCGGCCACGCTCACCGAATTGCCCAACCGATCGTTCGCCGCTTTGTCAGCGGCGGTGTATTTCGCGACCTCGCCCCAGGCGTTCGGCCCGCCGGCATTGCGCTCGAAGATGTAGCAGGCACCAGCGTCGGTCACCCCGTCGGGAGAGGCATAATCCGCCCCCACCACGGCAATGTCGCCCGCCACGCTCACCGACGTGCCAAAGTAGTTGTACTCGGCCCTGTCCGAGGCCAAGAGCCTGGCGGTCTGCCCCCAGGCGTTGGTACCGCCGGCGTTGCGCTCGAACACATACGCCGCCCCTCCGGATATCACCTCATCGCGACGCGCCCCTTCCGCGCCGATGAGGGCCACGCCGCCCGCCACGCTCACCGACGTGCCGAACCCGTCGCTCATCCGCTTGTCGGAGGCAGTGAGTTTGGCGACTTGCCCCCAGGCGTTGCTGCTCCCGGCGCTGCGTTCGAAAACATAGGCCGCCCCCGCATAGGCATAGGTCACTCCGCCTGGACTCGCGGAATTCGCGCCGACCACGGCCACATCGCCCGCCACGCTCACCGAGTTGCCGAAATAGTCGCCCGCCGCCTTGTCCGAGGCGGTGAGTTTGGCGACCTGGCCCCAGGTGTTGCTGCCGCCCGCGTTACGCTCGAACACGTACGCCGCACCCGCACCGGTTATCCCGCCGGGATCCGCATACCTCGCGCCGATGAGGGCCACGTTGCCCGCCACGCTCACCGACCAGCCGAAATAATCGTCCACCGCCTTGTCCGCGGCGGTAAGCTTGGCCACCTGGCGCCATACGTTGCTGCCGCCCGCGTTGCGCTCAAACACGTACGCCGCGCCTTGCCGGTTCACCCCGGCCATCCGGGCACCGACCAGCGCCACGTCGCCCGCCACGCTCACCGAACACCCAAACACGTTCAAGGACGCCTTGTCGGAGGCGGTGAGCTTCGCGACCTGGCCCCAGGCGTTACTGCCGCCCGCGTCGCGCTCAAACACATAGGCCGCCCCCGCATAGGTCACTCCGCCCGGGCTCGCGGAGTCCGCGCCGACCAGCGCGATGTCGCCCGCCACACTCACCGAACAGGCGAACTCGTCGTCCGCCGCCTTGTCGGCGGCGGCGATCTTCGTCGTCAGGCTTGTCAGCACGGGGTCGATCGTGATCGGAAACGCCGCCTGCCGCACGTCGCAGAGAAGCCGCATGCTTCGCGGTGATACCCGTTGCATCACAACAGAGACGTCCCGGCCCGATGCGTCCCACGCATGGATTCCCCCGTAACCGAACTCCCGCCCCTCCGCATCCGTCAGCCGCGCGTCGCGTGCGTCGGCCGCCATTTCCAGGCTGCGGATTCCGTCGAAG
This sequence comes from uncultured Lentisphaeraceae bacterium, assembly GCA_964643945.1. GTDB lineage: Bacteria > Verrucomicrobiota > Kiritimatiellia > RFP12 > UBA1067 > JAHFSX01. The sequence continues at coordinate 3,149 of CAZXVN010000525.1, forward strand.
CCGATCTCCAGATCCAGGCGTTCGGGCTTCAGACTGCCGGCTTCGGCCTGGGCGACGGTGAACCCCTGCTCCAAGCCCTCCGGCCGGTTCTCATACCATTCCACCACCGCCAGCCCTGAGCCTGTCGAAGGGTGCCGGTACTCGATCCGTTGCTCACGCACCGCCGGTTCAACTTCCGGAAGCGCCACCCCATTCAACGCCGCCGCCCTCAGGCACAGCACTCCATTCACCTCCAGCCCGGCCTTGGCGGCCGCCAGCATGAAGTCCTGCGCACGGTTGCGGGCGCGACCGCCGGCGCTGAAGGCGTAGGCGGCGCGCTCAAGCTGCGGCGCAAGCTTGGCCCAGACCTCCGGCGGCAGATTGGTCGGCGCGCGACCGCGCTCGTCCGCCGCCAACTCGCCACGCGCGGCCGCGGCCGGCGCGACCCGTGCATCGGCCCGAACGGCCGGCGGCGACATCCACGCGGCCGCCAGCAGCAGCCCCGTTACCCAAGCAGGCCCGACGCCGCTTCTCATCGCTGAAAACGCCGGACTTCGCGGGCAACCCGCGTCATTGAGACCTTCACTTGACGTACTCATCGGTGTCTTCCTCCTTCGTTCATTGACTGTCGACCCTGACCCCATCGCCCTTTTCTCCAGCCACGACACGTTGTTGAGCGGTTTTGAGTGAAGCCGCCAGGGAATGCTTGTTCCATAAATTTTTGATGAAGGTTCCTTTGCACCATCACGATCAGAGACCACAGCAGACCAATTCCCGATGTCAGATAAAGACCCCATAAGCCGCCCGTTATTGTCTTTGGTATCGTGACTTGCCTGGCGAAATCCCATCGGCCAGGTTCGATTCCCGAATGTTCGGTCGCTTGTGAAATTGCTGGAGATCGCTGCCATTCTTCGAGTCCTATACCGTCAAAAACACATAGGGAGGCCCCTGAAATCATTGAAAAGACAAGCAACCGCCAAACAGTCCTTGTTAGGTTGGCTTTATGAATGACACCTGCGCACAGACCAACGATGACTCCGCTCATGACGAACATAACGAGATAGAAAACAACAGGATGAAATTCATTCGTGAGTTCTTGCCCCAAGAGCACGAAAGGCCAATACCCAATGATAAGGCCTGCCGCAAGCCCCCGTGTTTCAAACCCGGGGAAACAAAGGAGGACTCCAACACAAGCTAACCAAATGGCGATGATTCTTGTTGGTCTTGCAGCCATTGTGTTCTCCCTAACGCTGCCGCTCAGTTTCGACGCGGAACGCGACGTAAAATGGAGGCGTTGGTTCAGGACATTCATGTTTGCCAGCAATGGCCACAGTTCCGACAAGTTGTGGCCTTTCTGCCCAAGAACAGTGACAGCAGTCCCAGGGGAAGGAAGAAAATGGACACGAGGACCTGCCACGTGGCGAATCGTCCTCGCGGCGTGATGGCGCCACATTTCACGCATGTGACGGGGGCGGCGAGGCCGGGCCCCACAAAAGCGATAACAGCGGCAACGGCGCAACCGATACCGACGAAGAAGAACCATGCCACGCCAGGGCCATCATCGCCTCCCTTCCACTGAAACCCAAACATCCACGGAAGAACAAGGAACCCGTGAAACCGCAGAGCAATGCGAGACAACCGATCCTTATTGACCGCCACGGCAATGGCACTCAAGAGGGCCGAGGCGATTGTCACGACAGCGAAGGGAAGTATGAACCAGCGGTAGTTGTTCTGGATGAATAGAAGAGCCAGCGCAAAGAGACACGCTGACCAAGCGACTGTCAGCAACAGGCGTATTCTCATGATTGTCCGCTCCCGAACGAATAGCTTTCTATCCAATGTACGGCAAGTGTAGGACGGTTGCGGATTGTGAGCAAGCGGATTTTTCCGCAGGACAGATAAAATGTGCTGAACGGCGCCGCATCGGCCCGTACCACGCAGCGTTCCCAGCGGCTCGCCTATGAACAGCAGGTCGCGGTCCTCATACAGCGAAGTGAGGAAAACTCGGGCCTGTTGGCGCGGTTCGTCCGGTAGAGGGCAATCAGACGAAGGTCTCAAACTTTTCTGTCAAGTTTCGGCAGGCCTTTCAAGTCTGAAGAAGTTGAAAAAACAAGGCGGCACTTTATAGGGTATGGTATTACCTAGCGTGTTAAAACGGTTTTTAGCTAGGCAATAAAAAAACCGCAGGTCGCTGCATTATAACAACTTGCGGAAATGGAGCGGGCGATGGGAATCGAAACCATCAAAATAGTCAAAAAAGGCCTTTTTATTGGTGTTTTTTTAACATAAACCACCTTAAGCAACGCTATTTCGTACACCCCTCGTACACCCCTCTTAAATGGGCAAAAAGCGCTTTCCGAGCTGATTACGCGCGTGGGATGAAAACCCATCGCCCGTCCTAGCCCTCACCAACCGCTCCAGGATCGCGCCTATTGCGCCGGTGCCGCCGCCTCAACAACCGGACCCCCGGAAGGGACGGCCGCGACCGGCGCAGGCGTAACCGCCGCCGCTGCGCCCGTGCCGCCCTTCCCGATCAGGCCGGCGAAGAACTGGCCGACCGCACCCAAAGCCGAATCCCCCATCGGCATATTCAGGCTCGGGTCGGTCTTGTTGCCGCTGGCGATCGTTTCCGCGCCGCCCTCGATCTGCTGGTCGTTGACGCCGATCTGCACGGAGCGCGGATACTTCGGGTCGTCCACCCCCACCGGCTCGTTGACCGTGAACGCGCAGTCGTTGAACGTCAGCGCCTGGCAGCGCGTTCGCGTCATGCACCC
>CAZXVN010000526.1:0-1874 GCA_964643945.1 uncultured Lentisphaeraceae bacterium
AAGGAGGTCGGCTACACCCGCTTCGAGAACGGACTCCCGAACGTCCTGGAGCCGATCCCGTGTCCGCCCCAGGTCACGAGAGAGGACGGCTCACCTCACAACAGTTTCCAGCAGTACCTCAACGGAGGCGCCTGTCCGGCATGGTCGGGCTTCTTTATCCAGGCGCTCTACCAGACGGGACGGAAAGCTGAAGCAGACGCGATGTTCTGGCCGCTGATGCAGGCCTACGGCAAGGGGCGGTTCAACACCGGCAGCGCGTATCGCCGCGAGGGGCTGCCGCGCGTCGACAGCGGCAAGCTCGAGAACGCGGAATGGTGGTACTGGGACGGCCGCCCGCAGACGGCGGAAGGGTATCTGGTGGACATGTACCAGCCGGTGGCCGTGCTGTGGACCGGCTACTACGGTTTGGAATTCACCAAGGACGGCTACCGCACGGCTCCGTGGTCGCCGTTGAAGAAAAAGCCGATACCTCTCGGGCTCACCTACCTGGGGCGCGAGGCCGAGGTTCGGTAGAGTCCGATAACAAGCCTTTTGTCGCGGTGGTTTGAAACGGCAGCGTCATGAGGCACAATTATCGGATCCGGGTACCGGCAGGAAGGCTTGTGACTTCTACCGTGTGAACAAGGCTGGCTAACGTGATCGGGTTGTCATGCCTGCTGCGTGAGCATGATCGCGGTTGAGGGCGAGGAGGCGTTCGAGAATGGCGTCGTCGGTGAGATCCGCGGGCCAGCCGGGGGATTACGGCAAGCGCGTACTGGGCAAAGGACCTATGTAACTGATGTTTTGGAACAACTCATTGATTTCGCCCTCGCGGCTTATCGCCTGCCCTGCATCTGGTTTTGATTATCAACGACTTCCCAGTGTCCGCCCTTGTCAGGGCCGATGCGATGCAATAGCCCGCGCTTTTTCAGATTCGCCACATGCTTTTCAACGGCTCGGGGCGTCATCCCCAGTTTTTTGGCAATCTCCCTTGCCGTCAGGGCTGGCGAGTCCGCGATCAAAACCAAAACCTTCTCCGAACTTTTCTCCGAACCTTTCTCCGAACTTTTCTCCGAACCCTCTTCATTTGCGCCGGTCAGAACATCGCCCACACCGGATACGGTTGGTTTCCGCAAGACAGTGCTGACAAAAAGGCACCCGTCGCGGTCGTCGGTGAAAGTGATGTCCGGCCAATCTTCCAGCGCGCGTTTGATGCCGGAGCCGATGCCGTGGTAGGGGAGCATGCCCTTGGCCACATACGAGGCCAGGATCGGATTGCGGATATTCGAGTTGCCGGTCCGTATCTTTTCAACCGTCAGATTGTTGGGCAGGTGTCCGGGACTGACGATCTCGATCCGGTCGCTGAAGACGAAGAGGCGGATGGGCGCTTCGATCAGATAGTCGCGGTGGATGAGCGCGTTGACGAGCAATTCTTCGAAAACAGGCAAGGGGATTTCCGGCTTGCCCGGGGAGTTGACGCTTTGTCCAGCCTGGACTTTGCGGAGGTTGCGCTTGATGAAGGACATGGACGACTGAAAGAGCGTTTGCAGGGGGCCGGAGAAATCCTCGCTGTCGTCATAGACGCTCGCGGTGATCGTGTTTCCGGGAAAGGCGACCGCCTTGACCACAAACGAGGGCTTGATCCTTTCCGGATCTGTCGCGAAGAGCAGGACGCCGGCAAGGTTGAGCACCCCAGTTTCAGAGGCGAGGTTCATATTCTTCAGGACCTGAAGCCTGTCAGCGTCGCCTTTAGGCCGAAGTTCCAGCGACAAAACGCGCGCCCGCCATGCTCAACCCATTGAAGTGCAATGAGATGCACGCCAGAACCACAGCATTTTACGTTCCAAAAGTGCCCATGTAAATAAAATAAATGTTAATTTTTATGCTTGAACTTC
>CAZXVN010000527.1:0-5741 GCA_964643945.1 uncultured Lentisphaeraceae bacterium
TAGGCCTTTCCTGCCTTGGCGACCGGAAGAACCACTGGCGGGCCGAGGTACGGGGTCTGCATGACCAGGATCCAATCCGGGGGTGAAGGCACATTGGGCGTATTCCATGAACCGGAAGCGGTGGTCACGACACCCTGGTCAAAACGCCGCCCGGTGGCCGGGTCGAAATAAAATGCGGTATAGGGCAGTCCGGGATCGAGGTTGTTCACGATGAAACCGCCCCAATTGTAAATGTTGCGTCGCGGCAGGTAGATGACGCGCATCCCGCCGGGGATGCCTGCGGCAAAGCAGCCCGGCGCCCATTCCGGATGCGGTTCAAAGCGTGCCCAGGGATACTGCTCCAGCAGTTTCTTGCCCAGCCCGAGCTGAGCTGACCCGGGGTAGCTCATGCCTTCCTTCCAGGTCGTCCAGTCAAACGCCTGCTCTTTGAACCACCCCGCCACATGCCCTGGATCACCTTCCACGCCGACGTGCCAGATTCCCGCCGCACCGTAGGTATGGCCCGCCGACCCGCTGAGCATGGTTGACCAGAACAAGTGTCGCTGCACGTCATGCCAGTTGCGTTGCATATGCCCTTCATAACACGCTTCACCGACCATCACGGGCATGATCTTCCGCCCTTTGGAAGAGTAGGAAGCCTTCAGCCGCGTAAGGGTTAATTGAGCCGCCGTCCAATCGTCGTGCGAGGTCTCCAGCATATCGAAATCAAGGAGATTCTCATCGGTCAACGCCGTGCGTGCGTCGTTAGGGTTATGAATGGTCACGGGGCGGTCGTACGGATCCAGGCCATGCACATAGCGTGTCACCTCGCTCCACTGGGCTCCCCCGGTTTCTCCGCCGATGATCCAGACCGTCGGATAGGCTCCGTATCTGGCGACAAGATTCCGCCAATGCCTCTTGATGCCCGCCAGCCCGGCCATCGCCATGCCGTCGCAGTCGCCGCGCCCCCATCCGCCCACGACAACCGGCAGGATGCCGTTCTCGACCAGATGCCTGATGCGCCGGTCCGCATACTCGAAATACTTGGGGTTGACGACGCTGTAGTCACGTGTCTCGTATGGCTTACCCCCCTCATTCTCCCACCCCGGCTGAAACAAGCCCTCATCCGGATAGGTGCCGCAGACGAGCTGCACGACGGAGAAACCCTTGGCCTTGCGGTCCGCCGTCAGCTCTTGGAACCCCTCCCAGGTCAGGCGCTTGCACAGTCCTTTCCACCAAGTGTCGCCCAGCCAGAAGAACGGCGTGCCGTCGGCATGTTCAAAGTGACGCTTGTCCGCGCTGACCCGGAGAAAGCCATGCTGCAGCAACGGGTTCTTGCCTGTGTATGCGGCGACCTGAAGGGTCTGCTCTTTCCCGTTCAGCTCCGCATTCGCCTTGTCCGTACATTCGACCCGATACGTGTACGTGCCTTGCGCAGGCGGCGCGAAGCGGGCCTTCCAGGTGTCGCCTCCCGCCCAGAAGGCAGGAACCTTCCATTGTTTTTCGCCCTGCTTGAAGACGACATCCACCTCGGCGTCCACAAACGCATTCGCGTAGGCTTTGGCGGTTTTGAAAGAGGTCTCGAACACCTCCCACTGGGCGCGCTCGGCCCCGTATGCCGCAGCCTGCATCAGCACGCACAGTCCCGATATGGCAGATAACTTGTTTCTCATGGGCCTTCGTTCCTTCACGTCATTTCACCCGCTCCAGCACCAGCACCCAGTCCTGGGGCGAAGGCAGTTGCGGAGGACGATACTCATCGGCCGGGCTGGGGGCGTTCGCGGGCGTTTGCTCAGCAGCGGCCGTGCCAAAAGAGGCGCGGGACAGCTCGAAGGCGCCGAACTCCTGGCGCTCGCCGATCTGGTAAAGCCATACGCCGGCCTTGCCGCCCGCGACGTTGCCGACCTCGACGACGGGCGTGTGGTAGCTCTTGGCGCCGTCGGTCAGCACCAGGGCCGCCGCCGCCCCGCAGGCCGCCGCGGTGAGCCGGATCCTGGCGCCGGTCCCGGGCACGTCGACGCGGCCGAGCTGGTCGCCCCATGAGCCGTTCCTGCGGTCATGGAGATAGATCGCCTTCATCGACGGACTGTACAGCGCGACCAGATAATTGTCGGGATCATGGAAGCGCAGGATGACGCCTGCCTCCGCGTCGCTGTTGGCCTCGACGCTGGCCATCAGGTTAGTCTCGCTGATCTTTTCAAGAATCGTCACCAGGCCTTTGCCACCGACCAGGCGGCCGGCCTTGCGCTGGCTCGGCGTGCCGTAGTCCTTCCAGGCCGAACCGTCCGCTCCTGCAAACGTGTCCGCAAAAAGCAAGGGCTTCGTGTGGCCCTCAAAAGGCTTAAGCGCCGCGCCGGCCGCCGGCTGCCGGGGCGACGGCCCGGACTTGACGACCGGCCCCAGGTCAATCCGTTTGCCCCAGGTCGGATCGAACAGGAAGGCGCGATAGTTGACGCCCGGCTCCAGGTACAGCACAGCAGGCGCCTTCAACTGGTAGTCGTTGTTGCCGGGAATGTAGACGAAGCGCACCTCGCCGGGGATTCCAGCGGCATAGGGCAAATCCCAGCGGCCTTTCAGCTCCGCCCACTTCTGGTGGTTGTCATACCACCCGGCGTGCGGCTCGATGAGCGTCGTGCTGTGCGGCTCGACCCACTCCGGGTGCGGCTCGAAGCGCCACCACGGATACTCCTCCAGCAGCTTCTTGCCCAGGCCAAGCTGGGCCGACCCCGGGTAATGCATGGCCACATGCCAGGGGATCGTCTCGTACGCCGTGCTGCCGTGCACCGCCTCGGTGTTCATCTGCCAGACCCCGCCCGCGCCGTAGGTGTGCCCGGCGGCGCCGTTGAGCATGCAGGTCCAGAACATGAAACGCTGAAGATCATGCCGGCTCTGGTTCTTGTGCCATTCATAGGTCACTTCTCCATTGACCACCGGCATGGGCGGCGTTTTGGAATAGGACATGGTGACTTGCGACACCGTGATCGGAGCGGAGGCCCACTCGTTGTGCGCCGTCTGGAGAAAATCAAAATCCACCAGCGCCTCGTCAGCCACAACCTTCCGGCCCGACTGCAGTTCCGGCACGCCGGGCGGATGCATCGCGGTCAGGTGGTGGTAGGGATCAGTGGCCCGGACATACTTCGCCAGGTCATTCAGGTAGGAATGCCGCATCTCGCCCGCGACGATCCAGATGACGGGGTACGCCCCGTAGCGCGCGATCAGATAGCGCCAGTGGCGGTTAAACCATTTTTCCCTGCCGCCGATCGCCTCGTTGGAAAAGCAGGCCGTGTTCCAGCCCCAGCCGCCCACCATGGCGGGAACGATTCCATTCTCCACGAGATGCCTGATCCGGCGGTCGGCGAAGTCGAAGTAGGCCGGGTTGAGGCGCTCAAAATCCTTCTCGTACGGCATTCCTCCTTCGTTCTTCCAGCGGTCGTCAAACAGCGGCTCGTCCGGAAAGGGGCCGCCGCCGATGATCTGAACCACATTGAACCCCTTGGCCTTGCGGTCCGCCGTTAGCCGCTGAAATCCTTCCCAGGTGATCCGGCCGCAAAGACCCTTCCACCACGTGTCGCCCAGCCAGAAGAACGGCGTGCCGTCGGCATGCGCGAAGTGACGCTTGTCATCACTCACTCGCAGGAAGCCGTGCTGCAGCAACGGATTCTTGCCCTTGTAGGCCGCAACCGAAAGCGTCTGCTCCTTCCCGTTCAGTCCGGTGTTGGCCTTGTCGGAGCATTCCACGCGGTAGGTGTATTTCCCCTGCGCCGGCGGCGCGAAGCGCACCTTCCACATGTCCCCGCCCGCCCAGAAGGCCGGAACCTTCCATTGCTTTTCGTCCTGCTTGAAGACGACATCCACCTCGACATCCACAAACGCGTTCGAGTACACCTTCGCGCTCTCGTAAGATGTTTCGAACATCTCCCACTGGCCGACCCCGGCGCCATACGACACAGCCTGCATCAGCACGCACAATCCCGACACGACAGAAAATGTTTTTCTCATAGTTCCTTGTTTCTTTCTCTGGGTCGCCTATAACTTCACAGGAATATTGGAATGGTGATGAGTCCACGGATGTCGGCCTTGCCTTCACCTTTGGCCGTGCCGAAGGCCCATTTAAAGGCACCTCCGGGCTTGACCGGGCCTTTCTGTATCCTGCGCAGCGAAACATCGGCTGTTGTTTCCTTTGGAATTTCAATCCGTTCCGGATGCCGCTGTCGAACTGCCGGGCAACGCCACCAACGAGTAAGTCTTCCCAGCCTTTGTATCGAAATCGATGACATTCGCGTCAACCGACTTCACCGAAGGGTTGAACACGCCTTTTGCCATCTTCAACGGAGAAGCTGACCTGATCCGACAGCGCTTGCCCAAGGTGGACTTGATGGTCAACGTTGCGACCTTCCCATCCTCCCACGTCATATCCACTTCGAAGCCGCCGCGGGCCTTCAATCCTTTCACAGATCCACTCGGCCAGGCTTTAGGCAAAGCAGGCAGCAGACTCAGCACAAACTCCGCTTCTTTCCTTCTGACTTCTGGATTCTGAATTCTGTCTTCTGTTCTTTCCTGGCTCTGCAAAAGCATTTCGCAAACACCCGCCGTATAGCCGAAATTCCCATCGATCATGAAGGCGCTATTGTTAGAAACCTGATCGAACAAGTTCGGTGCGATAAAAGTGCTGAAGAACCTCACAATATACTCGTGGGCTTTTTCGCCATCCGCCAGCCGGGCGAAAAGGTTGATCGTCCACGCGTTACTCCACCCGATTCCGCTTGAGCCATTGGCAAGGCGGACTTCCAGAGATTTCCGGGCAGCGGCGGCCCATTCCGGAGTTGCGCGCGGAGTGATCTGCGAGCCGGGATATAAGCCGAACAGGTGTGACAGATGCCGGTGGCCGCCATTTTCAGAGTCTTTGAACTCCTCCGGCCACTCCATCAGCCTGCCGTCGGAGCCGATCTGCGGGCCTGCCAACTGCGCCCGTGCATCGCGGACACGGCCAACAAACGTGTCGTCGATGCCCAACGCCTTTGCAGCCTCGATGACGTTGCCGAACAGATCCCGGATCTGCTGCTGGTCCATCGACGGTCCCATGCAGAGCCAGCCGCGCTGGCCATCGGCTGCAATGTATTCGTTCTCCGGCGAGGTGGACGGGCCCGAGACCAGCTTGCCGGTCTTCGGATGCTTCACCAGCCAATCGAGGTAGAATTCCGCCGACTCTTTCATCACGGGGTAGGCGCGTTTAAGATACTCGCGGTCACCGGTGAATGCGTAGTGCTCCCACACCGGCTGGCAGAGCCAAGCCCCCACACCCATGTACATCCCGAAGGAGGGATGCTCGGGCGCGGAGGTGAAGCCCCACACATTGGCGACCGTATGCACAATCCAGCCCTTGGCGTCGTAATGCACCTTGGCCGTCTTGGCGCCCGGCACCCGCCACGAATCAATCATATCGAACGCCGGAAGGAAACATTCCGAAAGATTGGCGATTTCAAGCGGCCAGCAGTTCATCTGCACATTGAGATCAACCGTATACTGGTCGCACCACGGGGTCTGGATTCCGTCGGCCCAGACCCCCTGCAGACTGGCGAGCAGGTTGCTGGGGCGGGACCTGGAAATCGCCAGATAACGTCCGAACTGGAATAGCAGTGCTTCCCTAACCGGATCGGTCGCCTTGTCTCTGGGCATCCGGGCCAAGCGCCGATCAATGGGCAGCAGGCGGGCCTCCTGGCCGCCCAGGTCGGGCCGTGCCTCGCGCAAGCGGCTCAGGCAAT
>CAZXVN010000528.1:0-3982 GCA_964643945.1 uncultured Lentisphaeraceae bacterium
TGCTGCTGGTCGGCGATTCACTCGGGATGACGGTGCTCGGATACGCTTCGACACTGCCGGTCACCATGTCGGAGATGCTGCTTCACACCGCCGCTGTGGTTCGCGGCACTGCTGAAGCGCTGGTGGTTGCCGACATGCCGTTCCTCTCCTATCAGATTTCCATCCCCGAAGGAATCCGCAACGCGGGCCGTTTTCTGAAAAAAGCGGGGGCAGACGCGGTAAAGATCGAGGGGGGCGCTTTCCGCTCCGAACTCATTGGCGCGCTCACCCAGAACGGCATCCCGGTTCTGGGACATATCGGCCTGACACCGCAATCGGTCAACATGCTCGGCGGCTTCAGGGTGCAGGGCCGCACGCGCGAGACGGGCGAACAACTCGTTGCCGACGCCCGCGCGCTGGCGGAAGCGGGCGCGTTCGCGATTGTGCTCGAGTGCGTGCCTCCGGACATCGCCGCCGCCGTGACTGCCGCTGCGCCCGTGCCGATCATCGGCATCGGCGCGGGGCCGGCCTGCGACGGCCAGATCCTCGTGATGCACGATCTGCTGGGGTTCTCTGGGAGTCCTCCCCCCAAATTTGTGAAGCCTTACGCCGCACTGGCCGAAACGATACGTGACGCGTTCCGCGCTTATGCCGCAGAGGTGCAAAGCGGCCTCTTTCCCGGACCGGAGCACTGTTACCCTCCGTCCGAGTCATCCGTGCCATAACTTTCAGCAGAGCCGACCGCATGTCATCCTCCCGCACATCACGCGAAGATATCGTCATCACCGGCATGGCGTGCCGTTTTGCGGAGTCGCCCGATCTGGCGACCTTCTGGCGGAACGTCATGCAGCGCAAGACGCTGTTCAGTTCCCTCAACGGCACGGCCCAGGGCGACGTCGCAACGTCACGCAAGAATCTTTTTGATCGTCCCAGCCCTGCGTATGGCGGGTTGCTCAACGACCTCTACGCCTGCAACCCCGCAGACCAGTATTTTCCGCGCAAGTTGACTGCGGGCGAGAATCAGGATGTGTTTTTTACCGTCCAACTCGTGATCGACGCCTTGCGCGACAGCGGCAGCTCCATCAACAGCCTGCCGACCGACCGCATCTCGTTACGTCTCGGCTATGCGCCGCCGTTCAACCCCGCCTCGATCAATTGGCTGCAGCACACCTTCTTTATCGATCAGACGCTCGACATCATCCAGAAGTTTTTCCCCGGAGCAGAACCGGAACAGATCGAAGAGGTGCGCATACAGCTTGCCACCTCCCTGCCTGAGCCCAATCCATACGCCTTCATCTCCGCACTGGGATGCGTCGTCGCCTCGTGGACTGCACACCTGCTCGGCTTCGCAGGGCCCGCGTTTGCCTTGGATGCGGGAGGCGTCTCCGCGCATCAGGCCATCCAGAGCGCGATGGACGATCTGCTCTCGCGGCGGTCGGACATTGCGCTCGCAGGCGCGGTCCAGCCGCCGCTCAACCGCGCGGTGCTACAAGGGCTGGCGGGAGCGATCACCTTCTCGCGTGCCAAAACACTTCAGCCCTTCAGCCGCGACGCGGATGGCACATTGCCCGGCGAGGGCGGCGCAATGTTCGTGCTCAAACGCCTCAAGGACGCATTGCGTCAAGGGGACCGCATCTATGCCATCGTCCGCAGCACCGGCATCGCGGCGGCTTCGATGGACCCGCACCAGCGCGTTCCGACGCCGGAACGCCTGACGCGTGCCCTCAGCCGTGCCATGCACGCCGCCGAGGTCACCCCCCCCTCCATCCAACTGATCGAAGCTCACGGCTCCGGCGTGCCGCACTCCGACCAAACCGAGCTGCAGGTCATTCAGGAGATCTACGGGGAACGGAAGCTCGGCCAACCCCTCGTCGGCATAGGTGCTGTCAAAGGGAACATCGGGCACACGCTCTGGGCCTCTGGCGCGGCAGGCATACTCAAAACCGCGCTCGCCATCTCCCACCGCGTGCTCGCGCCGAACGCGCCGGTTGAGAAACCGTTCCTGAAGATCCTGTCAGCTAAATCTCCCGTCTACCTGCTGACCGACGCGCGCCCCTGGATCCGCGGCTCCAAGAAAAACCCGCGCCGCGCGTGCGTTTCGGCCATCGATTTTACCGGCACCTGTGCGGCCGCCATTATCGAAGAGTACCCGGAGGAGACATGAACCGCAACCTCCATCTGTACGATCCGTTCGACAGCGAGTTGTGTCTGATTGGCGCGGCCAACGACACCGCGCTCGCCGACGAGATCAAACGCGTGATCCACTTTCTCGAACACGCGCCGGACGTGCTGCTACAGGATGTCGCCTACACCTGTGCGCGTTCCGCCCGACAGATGCCATCGGTCATCGCCGTCGTCGCCCTCTCAGTCACCGATCTCCGTGACCGACTCACGCTGGCCCACAAGAAGATCGTCGACAACGCCGGACGCATCCGCGACAAGAGCGGCACCTACTTCTTCCGTGACCGGCTCTGTCCCTGCGGACGCATCGCCTTCCTTTTCCCCGGCGCGGTCTCGTTCTATCCCGACATGTTACGCGACCTCTGCCTCGTGTTCAGCGAATGCCGCAGTGCGTTCGACGAACTCGAAGAGGCCCTTCGGACCGAGGAAATCCAACATTTCTCGCCCTCCGATTACGTCTTCCCGCCAGCCGCCTGTTACCGCAATGACGCGGATGTTTTTTCCGCCAACGCCTTCTCAGAGTCGTTCATCGCCGTCCACGCCGCAAACACTGCGCTCTTCCGTCTGTTTGAGCGCGTCGGCGTCAACCCCGATGGGCTCGTCGGTTTCAGCGGCGGCGATTTCGCGGCTCTCGATGTGGCCGGTGTTTACGGCAACCTCACGCGCAACAAGCGCATCGTCTTCATGCGCGAAGGGTACCAGATGCTCAACCGCCTCATGGACCGCGAAGACCTGCCCGCCTGCATCATACTCTCGGTGATCGATGCCCCGCGTGACCTGCTCGACGCGCTCATCGCAAAGAATCTTGGACGCATGGCCCTCGCGTTCTTCCACAGTCCGCGTCAGCAGTCGGTCGCGCTCTCGCCTGAGATCGTGCAAGAAGTGACCGCCGCCCTCCATCAGGCGGGTGCGAAAACCATGTCCATACCCATGGACCGGCCTTTCAATACCCCGTGGTGCTCAAAGGCTCTGCCGTCCATCAAGCAGTTTCTCTCCCACTGGGTGCGGCATGTGCCCAAAATCCCCGTCTATTCCTGCGCAACCGCCGCCCGCCTGCCGTCGCAACCGCGCAACATTCTGAACCTCACGGCAGACCAGTGGACCTCGCCGATCCTGTTCGACGCCACGATCCGGCAGATGTACGAGGACGGCTTCCGCGTCTTCATCGAACTCGGCGCACGCGGCAACATGACCAACGCGATCGACGAAACCCTCAAAAACCAGTCCCATCAAGCCATCGCCGTCAACCGCATTCACCGCTCGGGACTGGTTCAGCTCCACCATGCCCTCGGCATGCTCGCCGCGCAAGGCGCGCAACTCGATCTCACCATGCTCCACCGCCACCGCCGCCAACGGATACTCGACCTCGACAAGCCACTGTCCGTCGCGATCCGTCCTGAGAACACGCTGCGGCTCTCAGCTCAGATCCCGGCCATCACGCTTTTCGCGCCCTCCTGTGAATTACTCTCGGTGGCCCGCACGGCACAGGAGCAGACGAAAAAGGCGCTGCCGGTCATCAGCGACAAACACCGGATCGATTTCGGCGCGGACTTCCCCCTGCTGGCCAACGCGGACATCCTCGAAGAACAGCCTGGCATGCTCCTGGAGATCGCCAAGGTCGTCACGCTTGAGGACTATCCCTTCCTGCGCGACTACGCGCTCGGCACATCGCAGTTGTCGTACGCGGATCCGAACCTCAAGGGGCTAACCCTTCTCTCGCTCATCACCGGCCTGGAAATGATGTCCGAAACCGCACGCAAACTCGTGCCCCGCCGCCGCGTGGCGCAGGTGGACAACCTCCGCGCCCAACGTTGGGTGGGCT
>CAZXVN010000529.1:0-5462 GCA_964643945.1 uncultured Lentisphaeraceae bacterium
AAAAACTGGCCAACCATCCGCACCCCGCAGTCCAGAAATTCCCGTTAAAAGGTCCCCAATGCAGCATTAAAGCTGTATTGGAAGCTCGGGAATTTGTGAGTAAACCTCTGCTGCATCCATACATCCTCTTTGCATTTATCCTCCATTCCGGATAGTAACTTTCTATTATATTAAAATATCCCTTAAGCAACTCCGACAAGTTAGAGCTACATGATGAGGCCAAAGCAGCTTGTACATTTGTATCCAGTGTGTAATCACTGGCAACCTTGCAGACCCCAGTCCATATTCCATGAAAATTGGGAAAAGTTTCGCCTGCACAGCAGATCAACATATACCTTCCTGCATCATACATCTTTTCCATCAGGGCCGGTGGCAGAACGTTGTCCTTCTTCGCAAGGCCGAGCAGCTCCTCCGTCGTCTTCGCGCGCTCCGCGCCGCCGCCCAGATCCAAGGTGACTCGGTTGAACAGCGCGCCGTGCGCCGCGGCGTGCGGCGCGAACAGCGCGCCGTAATCAGTCGGCAGCGAGGCTGTCGCGGCGCAGACCTTCGGCAGCAGGCTCCCGGCCGCTTCCGCAGTCCGGTAGGCGACAACGGAGCTGTCCGCGAGGGGCGGGGCCGGCTGATAGACGCCCAGCCGCGCGTCGGCGAAGTCCGGATTTTCCGGCGAATAGGCCCACGCCTCGCTCGATTCCTTCGGCAGCGGCGTTTTCCACGGCGCGAGACGCATGAGCAGCACGACCTCGTCGGCGTTTGAGATTTTGATCGCATCACCCGCGTAGACTTGGGTGCCGCCATGATTGTCAACCCGAACAACGCCGTCGTATCCGCCTTTGCCCTTGCGATAGGTGTTGTGGCAGGTGATCAGGCCTTTCGCGTAAGCGATCGACGCCGCCACCAGGTCGCTCTCAACGGGTTCCATGCGCAGGTTGCAGGATACCGCTCCGGGAGATGAGCTGCCGAGCGACAGTACGATCACGTTGTCCGTGCGGGACACAAACATCTTCTGCACGTAGCGGACCTTCTGCTCGGTCCAGCGCACGACCACCTCGCCGGTGGCGAAATTCTCAGTCCGCACATAATCGGAGATTGCCGACGACGCCACAGCGGGGCCATCGACAGCCGGCTCGCTCTCGCCAACGGCCAGCCGGAGATTGCCGAGGCACACATGATCCGAGCCGTTTCCGTCGCCGCCATCCGTCGCCACGATCCTGACGCTACGCGCCCCGGCAAGGGGGACACTCACATACACCGACTCTTCACGGACCCGCAGGACGGGGGTCTCTCTGGCCAGTTTCCCATCGAGCCAGACCTGGACGGCGGCCGACCCTTTCTGCGCCATTTCAGCGCTGATCCCTGCATGGAAAGTCAGCCACCGATACTTGCCTTGCGTGTCATAAACGATCTCCGCCGAAGCGTGGGTCCCGATGCCTTGCGCGAATGTGACCGTCCCCATGCGGAGGGGCGCGCCCGTGACCGTAGCCCCGTTTTTGGCGGCTCCCCAGCCGCACGCGGATCGGTCTGCCTGCAGTAGGTCGACATACACGTCGCGGCTGCCGTCCAGAACCACATGCCCGTTTTTTTCGAGCGACAGCCTGAACCCGGGATGATACTTGTCCGTCCAGATGAGACCGGGAAAGCCCTGCTCCTTGGCCTTGCCAAGGAAAAACGCATTGGCCGCGCCGTAGTTTTTTTCGCGGATGATGCGGCGCAACTCAGGCACATGCCGGGCGAGGTCGGGTACAATTTCGCGGCTGCCCTGCGGCAGGAACAACCTACAGTGATTGGCCACAAGCATGTCCTGCCCGGGAGAACCGAACAGCATCGCGCCCATACGCCCGTTTCCGGAAACGAATGCGTCCTCCCACCGCCTGGGTGGTACGCGGCTGATTGAGCCGCGGAAAGAACCGTCGCCCGTGACTGGATCGTCCGCCACAGACTCCGCCATAGCAGGCAGAGCCATTGCCGCCGCCAGCAGGAGGGCTGTCTTCAGTCCTCCGGTTTTACTTTTCTGTATCCGCGCTGTCATAAATGTGTTCCCCCTTATAGTCTGCTGTTGTTTGTTCTTCATTGTTCCCCGTTTTTTTCCTATTGCCGGTCTCGGACATCCTGCGATTTGATCTGATTATTGATCACCGCCTGATCCGGTGTGGCGAGAGCCGCAGCCCGGCGTGACAGTTCCTTCCCCCTCATGCTCTTTTCCGAAGAGGCCTTCACCCCCACGTCACGTCCTGGCGCAAAGCGGAGAGGTGCGGACACCGACCTCAGTTCCAGCACGCCTTCCTTCAGACCGTCGGCCGTTGCCCGTATGCGTATCAGACCCGGCTTCGTCGCAGCCCGGATGAGCACGGTCGTTTCGCCAAATTCTGTCTTGACCGGATTGGCGCCGATGGAACCGTCGCCGATGACGCAGCCAGCCCCTTCGACGCTCACGGTCACAGGCAGATCCACAACGGGTGCGAGAACGCCCTTGTCATCCGTCAGCGTGATACGCACCGGCATGAAATCGGAGCCGTCCGCCACCAGCGGGCGCCCCCCGTCCTCGGCGGTCAGCGAAACGGAGCGGGGAATGCCGGGTGGCCGCACGGCATGCGTAGCGACCACCTTGCCGCCAATCAGCCCCTCGGCGCTCAAGGTGCTCCACTCCCATACCCATTTTTTTTGACTCTTGTCGTATCGTCCGGTCGTCCCGTCCCAGGCGTTGCTGAACAGAAACGCCGGATGGGGCGCCTTGCTCCCGGCACGGTCGGGCTTCTGCACGGACACCTCTTTTCCGTCACGCAAGAGCCGCACCTCCTCGCAGTTGGAGAACACCGTCACATCATGCGGCGAAAAGTGGGTGGCCAGGTGGGCTATCCTCACCAGCGGGCCGCTGTCGCAGACCGCCAGCCGCACATCAGGATCGCGCTGGCTGGCGAACGCCCAGAAGTCGAACTTGGGCAGGCGCCGGCGGTCCAGCACCCCGCCGAGGAAAGGCAGGGGGTGATAGCCGCGGTCGTGATCGATGCCCGCCCACAGGCACCAGCCTCCGCTGCCCGTCGTTCCGGCCATGTTCCCGACGCAGCGGAGATGGGAGGCCGCCTGCGTGAGCTGAGCCGCCTCGCCCCACCCGCGCATCACGCGATTGCGGGCGAACTGCTCGCTCCAGTTCATGTTGTCGGCATCCCCCGCCTCCCGCCGCCAATAGGGCCGTAGGCCTTCAAAGGCTGTATACAGCACATCAAAAACCGGATCTGCTTTCTGCCAGTCCAGACGCCCGTCTCCAACGGTGTAACACGGGCCGCCGGGATATTCCTCGTGAACGGCACGGTGCGCCCCCTCGGCGTACTCGCGCGTATAGCCGCTTTCGTTCAGTCCGACCTCCCACATGATTACGCTTGGGCGGTTACGGTCACGGCGGACCATGTTCCGCACATCGGACCACACCCGCTCACGGAACACCGCCTCCTTGGCGTAATTGTGCCAGCCGGGGGTCGAGACGATGCACAGGATGCCCAGCTCGTCACAGGCGTCCATGAAGGCCGGCGACTGAGGGTAGTGGCTGCGGAACGAGGTGAACCCCGCCTCGCGCAGCTTCTTCACGTCGCGCCACTGGCCCGAGTCCGGCAGGGCATTGCCGACGTACACGTAGTCCTGATGCCGGTTGACGCCCATGGAGTAGAAACGCTCCCCGTTGATCGTAAGCCCTTTTCCTGCCTCGATCCGGAAGGTCCTTATTCCGACCCGCGTCTCTTGGGCATCCGTGCTTTTCCCCTCCGCAAGTACCGTCGTCCGCAAGGTGTAAAGGTCAGGATGATACGGATGCCAGAGCTTGGGATTGGCTACCGTGAGCGTCTGGTCAAACGTCCGGCAGGCCCCTGCATCGACCTGCCCGTCGGCCGTCGTGGCCGCGATCGCCAGCCCGGTCGCGTCGACCAGCTCCTGGCGGAGCGTGCATGCCTTCGCGCGGTCGTGGCGGTTCGCGATCTCCGTCCGCACCCGCACCGTCGCCTGCGTGGCGGTCACTTCTGGAAAGGTCACGAAAACACCGCCCCCCGCCACCCGGTCGGCCAGAACAGGGTGGGTGATATGCAAAGGCTCTTTGACCTCAAGTCGGACATTGCGGTAAAGCCCGCCGTAGTAAGTGAAATCGAGCCCTTTTTGCGGGCACCCCGGCGGCACCAGCCGGTTGTCGCGGTTGTCCAGCCGCAGGGCTAGCACGTTGTCCGCGCCGGGCTTGACCAGGCCGGTGAGGTCGAGCGCGAAAGGAAGGTATCCGCCATAGTGGGTCGTGAGCTTGTGCCCGTTCAGCCACACCTCTGCGACCTGCATCGCGCCCTCGAAGGTCAGCTCAAGGCTGCGTCCAGCCCATGTATCCTCGGCCGTGAAATGCCGCCGGTACCAGCACAGGCCCTGGAAGTTGCGGCACCCGCTGGCGTTCTCCGGCTCCAGCCGGACGGTGTGCGGCACGTTGACCGCCTCCCACGCGCGGTCGTCCGTGTCTGCGGAACTGTAATCGTGTTCTTCCTCCGCTGCGGCATCCATGCGCAGGAACCGCCACCCCTGATTGAAGTCGAGCGTCTGCCTTGCGCCGGAAACGCCCTCGCCCGCCAGAAGGGAGAATGCCATAAAGAAAGCCAACGGCCACGCAAACAGATCCCTCATGCCTGTGCCCATAAGATTCCCCCTGCCGCTGCTGCCGTCATCACGGGACAGTCGACTGAAACTCATAGTGGCCCGCTGTGACCCGGAAGACCGCCGCTCCGGTGCCCGAGCGCAACAGCGTGACGCCTGCGGCCTTTTCCGCCGGCAACCCGCTCTCCTTCACTGCAGCGGCATCCCTGGCAGGCACGTAGACGGTTGCGGTTGTGTTGGCGGGAATCGTCAGCTGCATGACAAGCGCTCCGCCGCGCCTGCGCCAATTGCTGACGATGCGGCCATGGACGGAATCGTACCAGCTCTCAACCCAATGCAGGTCGCCCACGACGTTCGGCTTGATGATGATCTTCTTGAAGCCGGGCCCGGCCGGGTCGGGCCGGATGCCGCCGAGCGACTGCATGTGCCAGCCGGCGATGTTGCCACCTAGGGAGGGCATAAGAGCGGGGCGGCCGGTCCACATCTCCTGCATCAGATTGTGGTCGGAACCGGCGGTCATCGTGTACCAGGAGGGGTAGTCTTGTTTCGTCGTCATGGCATAGCCGATGTCCGGCGCAAGGTCTGCGAGCACTTGGAGCAGATACGGCGTGGCGACAAAGCCGGACGACACGTGGTTCGTGTGCGCGGCGATCTCTTTCAGCAGCGCCTCCTCGGCCCTGGGGCGCACGGCCTCCGGGACCAGCCCCAGCGCCAATGACAAGGCCTGGCCGGCTTGCGTGCAAGTCTGGCCGGGCTGCGCGATGCTGCCGGTGGCCGGATCAAGAAACTTACCGTTGAATTTGGAGCGGATGGTATCGGCCAGTTTCGCGTACCGCTCGGCGTCGTCCTTA
>CAZXVN010000530.1:0-14376 GCA_964643945.1 uncultured Lentisphaeraceae bacterium
AGGCTGACCAGCGCGGGGGTTGAGGACGGATCCTTGAGAAAGCCCAAGGTGGCGCACGCTCCCTCAGCCAGCCTCTGGTCGGAGCCCAAGGCCCATGTCATGAGCTGGGCAACGCTCGGATGGTTCGTGTCAGCGGCCAAATACCCCGGCGCCCAGTTGTTGCGGACCGCCGGCGAGAAATTGGTCAGCGCGGCCATAAGCTGGGCCGTGGTCTTGGGCGTTGCGGCATGCTCCAGCGTGAATTTCGAAGCCGCAAGGGATTCGGCCCTTTCGGCGCCGGTTAATTCGAGTGCTGGAGACAGGCTCTTGCCCGTAATATAGAGCTTCTTTTGCGGCACGGCAAAATGCAGCATCACAGCGGGCGTGATGGTCCAGCCGCGATAGGTCAAGCCCTCGGGTGAACCGTCGCCCTCCACGTATGCAAACGATCCGTCCCAACGCCGGTTCAGATCATACCACCAGGCCAGATCATGAAAATAATCAGACATGGCCGCCGGCCCGCCGATATTCACGCCCAAAGGCTCCCACATGTAACCGAAAAACGGGCCTGTATGTCCGCCTTCACGTTGGTCGCCGCTGGCCATCGCCATCCTGGTGAAGTAATTGGCCTGATGGCTTTTTGCCGGGTCAAAGGAAAACATGATCGCGGCCAGCGCCTGCCTGCCGTTGTCTTCGTTGGCGGTGAGACTCGGCACATGCTCGCCGTAAGGAATCAAACCTTTGTCGCAATAGAACGTGTAAAAGTTGTACGCCACGGCAATGGCCGGATCGATCTCAGGGTGCGAGACCCCGCATTTCTTCGCCAGAATCATGGAGATGATGTTAGGGATGGTGGCCTGGTTCATCGGGCCATAACCCGATGCCGGCCCATGCAGCGAACCGTCGCCCGTCCGTTCGCTCAAGCCGTGGCCAAACGTGCCAAACGTGTCGCGCCCCCTTGCGGACACGACCGCATACGCCTCGATGGAAGGCAGAACATTGGTGTCCCCTGTCGCCAAATAATACTCGGCCATCGTCCAGCCCTTGTACCCGGCGTTCCACGAACTCACGCCCGCATCACCTGTCTTGTATAGCTCTATCGTTGCCGCGCTCAGGACCACCGCCCGCATCTTGGTTTGAATGATGGACGAATACGACGGATCCCCAGACGCCAGCAGGGCCATTGCACCCAGATTGACATCGCTCCAGTCATTCTGGCTTTTAATATACTCACAGCCTTCGTGCAAGATCCTGGCCGACTTGGGACAATTGTAAGGAGCCGTGGCGCTGTAGGCTAACCCCGTGAAGGCTAATGGCACGTACGTGTTGTTGGTGACCCCTGCGCGCCACACCCTGAGATTCAAAACGCCCGTGGCCGCCTCAGCTTCGCCGATGGCCGCACCGAAACGCTTTCTGCAATCAGAGCTGAAGAGAGCGCCATTCACCCCTACGATCACATCATTCACTTGCATGATGCCATCCGCCGGCGAACCCGCCTCAACACTTGTCACAAGAATCTGCCGGCTGTCTCTCGTCATGACCGGCGCGTCGTCCGGCTTCTGATAGTAGATCCACCCGCGCATGCCGGTAGGCCCCAGATTGTAGGTCAGCTTGGTGTCAACCACAGTGCCCGGAACCGTCAGGTCAGGAGGGGCCGCCACCGATACTCCCGCAAAGAATACGCAAAGCGCCGCACCTGCAAAGACTGCCGCGCGCCTGTTGAACCGCACTGCCGTATTCAATCCGTGATTCATACTGTATTAGTCTACATGATTTTCAGGCGAAACACAAGAAAAACGCCATTTTCCAACAGCCGTCTTCCATCAGAATCGTCCTGTTTTACTGTTGTTGGACCAGCCTCAGTTTCTCATCGACCTTTGTCTCGAGGGTGAAGCGCGCCCCAGTGGCCGTTTCGGTTTTGCCGTCGGCCCGAGTGACGGTCACCTCGCGACCTGGCCACGGGTTCAAAACCGTACAGGTCCTGCCCTGTTCGCTCGTGATGTCGACGTAGCGGACCTTCCCGCCCTTGAGTTCGGCCGACACCAAAAAGGCGCCCCAGGCGCGAAGGTTGGCAAACCGCGCGTCCTTCTCTTTCGGCCATACCGGAAAGAGCCGCAGCACGCCCTTGTGGCTCATGCACAGCATCTCGTTGAGGGTGTTTGGAACGATGCTGCAATGCTCGACGCCGTGGGGGTTGCCCTTGATGAACCCGTTCGGCGCGGCTATCCTCTCGATCATTTCGCGCAGCTTCGCCAGGATGACCGCCGGATCGCAGCCGACCCTCACGGCCGCCGGGTAGAAGCTGTTCATGCCGTTGCCGTCGAACCAGCCGTTGCGGACGTCGATCATGTTGCGGGCGACTTGGAGCACCTCCGGATCGCTGTCCAGCCCGATCGCCCCGGCCGGGTAGATGTGCTGGATCGCCAAGGTGTTGTTGCGCCACCACGGCGTCCCCTTTTCGGTGTAGCGGAAGACCTTCACCTTGGGCTTTTCGACGCTGCGGTCCTCGTCGCGTCCCCGCGGCAGCGCCATCTCCTGATAGCTCCAGCCGCTGAGATGGCCGAGGATGTGCCGCCACTTCGCGTGGCGGTCCACGTCGACCCCCAGTTCCCGGCTCATGTCGAGGGCCAGCTCGAACGCGTTGCGTACCAGGCCCAGCGAGACCATCGAGTTGAAGTCGTTGCCGTTATGGGAGCGCTCGTGGACAGAGTCCTTGTAAATGACATACCGGCCGTCCTCGAACTTGAGGTAGTCCTCCCAAAAATCCGCGATGTCCAGCACCAGCGGGTACAGGCGCTTCGCATAGGCCTTGTCATAGGTGTAATACCAGCGCATGGCGATGTTCACGAGGCAGTATGCCCCGTTGCTCCTTTGAAAATAGAAGAGCCCCTCTTTTTCAACATGGGCCGGTTTTGCATATCCGTCGGTCGGGTAATTCCGCGAGGTCTCAATCCCTTTCGGCCCGATCCCCACCGGATAGTAGGCGCCTCGGATGTTCAGCGCGTTCTTCGCATACCACTGGGCGCGCGGCCTGAAGTCGAGAATGGGCGCGTGGTAAGGATCGGCCTGCTCGATGTGGTTGCCGGAGTACAGCGCGTAGAACGGCGCCATGTGGTTGTAATTCAGGTGATAGTCACCCTCCCACCCCGGGGTGTCGGTCGTGGTCCACGTTCCGAAAATGGGAGGCGGGAACTCCGGGTCGCGGCTGGCGCTGGCCATCACATAGTTCGAAAGAAAGTAGCGCTGCTCAAGGACCGGGTCGCCGATCTCCACATAAGACTTGGCCCAGAACGCCTGCCACCAGGCGGCGTGCTTCTTCCTGAGATCAGCCAGAGCGGCAACGTCCATCCCCTCGATCCTCTTGCAGACATCGTTCAAGGGCGTCGGGGTCTTGAACTTGCTTTGCATGGCGGCCAGAATCGTCACGGGCCGGCCGGCCGTGAGTTTGAAACGCGGCGTTCCGGCTCCGAGGGTTTTCATGGCACAGGCCGCTTCCGTTTCAATCACGACGTTCGTCGCGAAGGTGCGGGTCGCCCACTGAATCCCGTTGTTGGTGGCGCACTGGATCTCAGAGCCGTTCCCCTCCTTGACCCACAGGTTCACCTCGGCGTCTACGTCTCCGCCCGACGCCTCTAGCTCGATGACCAGCATGTTTTCGGTGGCGGCCACCCAGGAGCGGACCCGCACGCCGGCCCCGCCCTTGGCGCCGGGCCACGCCGATATGGTCACCGCGTCGTAAAGCTTCTGTTCCGTATCGGCCCCGCCGCCCAAGCCCGGAAAGGTCACATCGAGCCCGCCGAAGACCCGGGGGCCGCTCGGGCCGGTCTTGTAGTCATGCGCCAGCTTCCAGAAATCGTTTTTGCACAGCCAGAACCGCTGCCCGCTATCGATCCCCGCGATGCACACGCCCATGTCGCCGTTGCCCAGCAGCGGTCCGTCAGCGACCGTCTTGCTGGGGGTGCCCTTCGGGAGCCCCTTGAAAACCGCCGTGTAGGGCGACACCACCCGCTTCGCGCCTTCCGCCATTGTCTCTTCGCCGCGTGCACCGGGCGGGCAGGTCACAAGCGACAAGGCCAGCAGGCTTAAAAAGATCGCTTTCATTTGCCGCCCTTTGCTTGCGCCCGTTTTTTGGGCGGCCGCTCCTTCACGGTTTCCGCGATGACGGGCTCGGGGCGGACCACGTAGCCGGCCGAGGGCCTTGCCCCGCTGATCGTCACCGTCACGGGCGACGCGGCCGCCAGCTCGGCCCACACGATCAGGGTCCGTGTCCCGTCCGTATCCGTGACGGTCCCTTGGCGGATTTCCTTCGCTTCTGCGCCCTTGGTTTCCACTCTTGCCGCGCCGCGGTGTCCCCAGTTACGGACCGCGAAACAAAGGTTCGCGACGGGGCTCTCCTCCGAGGCGTCAATCCGCACCGACATCGTGTCTTTCTCGGCAACGAGGGGAAAGTCCCGCGTTTCCTTGTGGTAGCGCGTGGCCAGACACCCAGAAAGGGCGGATATCTCCGGCGGTCGGATCCACGACTTAGCCAGCGGCAGGAGGCGGGCAATCGGCTGTTTCGTGAACCCGTACAAGACCATGCTGCCGAATTTCGGTGCGGCGTCATTGGCACCGAGGGCAAAATGCGTAACGCGGTCGTCGGCCACGGCAAAGCGGCCGTCCGAAGGCACCAGGTGCATCGGCCAGTGGTTCCACGGGCCGGCGAAGGGGTCCGCGGTGTACTTGGACTGCTCGTCGGCGCCCCAGGGGTTGATGTGCCCGCCTTGGAACATGGCGAAAACCTTGTGTTCCGACTTCGAGTTCAAGACCTCGATGACCGCATCCGGCAGCGTGTTCTCCGGCACCCCGTTGGGGAGGGTCCAGGTCAGCTCGCGGGTCTGGCCCTTCAGGTTCGCGAGGGTCATGGCCTGGAGGTTCATCACGTCCATGGCCGTCTCCCCCGGATTGGTCAGAAACTGAATGTCCTGAAAGCCCGGGGCCGAACTCGCGCTTCCGTTCCAGACGACCTGGCGGACGCCGGTCCCGTCGGGGTAAATCGTGTGGTACTCGTCACTCCAGGCCTCGGCATTGAGGTTCTGGTAGCTGACGTCCACGCAGGGATGGCGCCAGTGGATCAGCACGCGGGCCGGCGTGTTTTCAATGATCCGGGCGCGGCAGTGCCGGACCTGCTTGTCGGCCATGTGCTCGGAGCAGCCGTGCGGACCCCCTCTTTCCGAGCTTTGGTCCGCCATCCAGCGGTTGTTGTCGGCCACCCAGTTGGGGGCATAGTTGCTGCCCCGCCAGTAGACCACGCTGCAGGGATTCCTGTCGAATTTGACGACGATCTCCGCACCGGGCACGTCGCGCCAGAGCGGATCCCACACGTCGCTGAACGCCAGGGTCTTGTAGGCGGCACCGAACCGCTTTGCCGCGCCAAGCTCTCCCGGCAGAACGCCCTTGGCCAGGTCCGAGACCCGGTCCGCGGGACGCAGGGCGTCATACGCCTGCTTCACCTGTTCCGCCGACAGGACTTCACTGTACACGCTCACCTCATCGAGCAATCCTTGTATCCCATAAAGAAACTCAAGGTTCTTTTGTGGGCCGCGCACGGTATCGGTACACCGCGCCTGCTCGTTGTTGCGGCCGAGAAGAAGCGGCACTGGCGGTGTCTTCAGGGCGGCGTCGAAGTCATCCGAGGCAATCTCCCTGCCGTCGACGTACAGGCGGATCTTGCGGTTGCCAATGGTCGCGCACACCTGCGTCCACTGGTGCAGCGGCAGCACGGTGTTCCCGGCCGACACGGTATGCCCCTGGACTGTGACAAGGGGGTGGCCATAGGCATCGAGCCCCAGATACCAGCCCGCCTTGCCGAGGCCTTTGGAATGATGGATCAGCGGCGCGGTGTTGTAAGGATACGCGTCCAATGCGACCCAGGCCTCCACGGTGACGCTGTCGCGGGCTGCAGAGGCGGACGCCATGGAGACCCCGGTGTAGTAGCCGTCCAGCGCGAGGGCGGTGCCCGACACGCCCTTCTTGAACCGGGTCATCAGCCCCGTGATCTCGCAGTCGGCGCCGGTCACAGATTCCTTGACCGTGTCGCCGTGCGGCTTCATGCCGTCATCGAAGGCCCACTGGTAAACCGGGGCGGGCAGCCCTTTGTGCGCCTTGACAGGGTTGCCCTTGACTGCGGAACGGGGAAGGAACGGCGGCTTCTGGCCGGGCCTGACCGGGCCGTGTTCAATGCCGGCGCCCGTCAGTTTGAGGCTCTGACGCGTGATCAACCGCGGATCGCCCCAGTCCTCGTAGCGGGTGCCGGCGGCATCCCGGACCTCGCGCTCGACAATGCCGTCGGGGCGGATCGTGAACAGCTCGTGAACCGCGCCGGTGATGCCGTGCGGATTGAGCGGATCCAGTTCGGCGGCGGCTTTGCTGATCGCCGCAAGGTCTTTGAAGTGGCGCCAGTGCACCACGATCTTGTCCGGGCCGCTCTCAAGCAGCCGCACATACGAATAATAACCGTTCGGATCCTCATCCCCGGCGGGAAAAAGGTTTTCGGTCTGATGAATGCCGCTTGAAGTCCGCCACTGCGGCAGGTAGCTGTTGGCGCGGGCAAACACGAGCCGGTTCGTTGGATCAAACGCCACGACCAGATCCGCGTACTTGCCGACATCGCCCCTGGGCGACGGGTCCAGGCAGGTGTAATACGCATCGGGCGAGGCCGCGCCGGATGACAGACACAGCAGCGCAACCATGATGCTAAGCAGCCTTTTCATACCTTTTCTTTCTAAACCCTCGGGTTGTGGGCCGGACACCGGCCTCCGCAACAGGACCGGCCCGCCCGCCATCGCGCTGCGCCGACACGACTTGCCGAGCGGGCTGGCGGATGCCGGCGATCAGTCAAACGCCGGATCCGCCGCAAAGGCCATTTCGCGCGCACGCTCGGCCTCAGCCTTCTTGCCCTTTTTATTGGGTTTGCCTTTGCCCTTGGCCTTGCCGCCATCGAGCGAGAGGTTGAAATCGTTCTTCTGCTCCGCGCCCGCCGTGCTGCGGCCGCGGTCGATGTAGCCCTGCATGAGCGCCGTCAGCTTCGCCGCCACCTCCGCGTTGACCGACAGAACATCTTTCGTTTCGCCCAGGTCGCTTTGCAGGTTGTAGAGTTCGCGCCCGCCGCCGGTACGGAAAATAAGCTTCCAAGGCCCCTGGCGAAGGGCGAGGTCTCCGGCGGAAGACTGGTGAAGGGTCGCTTCCCGCACGCCGCCTGCGGCGGTGCCGAGAAATTCGGGAACCAGGCTCACGCTGTCCTCGCCGGCGTTGTCGGGGAGCTTCGCGCCGACGATTTCGGCGGCGGTGGCCATGAGGTCGGTAAGACAGACGGTGTGCGGGTTGACCGTGCCGGGCTGCACCTTGCCGGGCCAGCGCACGACGAACGGCTCGCGGTGGCCGCCTTCGTAGATGCTGCGCTTGGATTCACGCAGCGGCTCATACGCGCGGTGCTCCGCGCCGTTGTCCCCGGTGGCGATGACAAGCGTGTTGTCGGCGAGGTGGTTTTTCTCAAGCGCCTCGAGCAGTATCCCGAGCATCGCGTCGCCTTGGTAGACCCAGTCGCCGTATTTCGGGTTCTTTCCCGCGAGATCCTGCGCGCCGCTCTTGCCGATGAAGTCGGCGGCCGGCTCGATCGGCTCGTGCGGCGGACACATCGGGAAATAGAGAAAGAACGGCCCGCCGGCCTTCGCGCGCTCTTCGATCCATGCGACGGCTTTCCTGATCATGAGCGGCTGGTTTTCCACCGCCGTCACGTGGGCGACCACGCGGTTCTGCTCAATGACCGTGCCGATGTTGCGGGCGTGCGTGTAGCCGCAAAAGAAATCGAAGCCGAGCGCGTTCGGGCCATCCGTCAGCTTGGCCCCGACAGGCACCTGCGTCTCGGTGCCTGGCTTGTCATCGGCCCAGTTCAGGCCCAGATGCCACTTGCCGATACAGGCTGTCGCGTAGCCGTGCTGCTTAAGCAGCGAGGCCACGGTCAACCGGCTGGAAGGAATGAGCGGCTTGGAAAAGGTGGTTAGCACGCCGAACTGCCCGATGCGCGACGGGTAGCGCCCCGTGAGCACCCCGTAGCGGGTAGGCGTGCAGACGGCGGCGGCGGCGTGCGCGTCTGTGAAGCGCATGCCCTGCCGGGCCAGCCGGTCAAGATTCGGGGTGCGCAGAGCCGATTCCGGGCGGTAGCACTGGGGCTGCCCCCAGCCCAAGTCGTCGAACAGGACGAAAACGATGTTGGGCTTGACGCTTTCCGGTGCGGCGGCGGCCGGAAGGGCAAAGGCGTAGAGCGCGCAGAGCGCGGCGGTGAGTGTCGTTTTCACGGGCAGATCCATATGGCAGTTGTAGGTGGGTGGCGGGAGGAAGAAAAGGCGTGTCACTTGGCGCGGAAGGCGTCCACGTTTAATAACTTGCCGTCCACGCTATAGTGGCGGAACGTCAGGGTCGCTGTTCGGGCTGCGGAAATCACGGCCTTCCGGCAGCCAGACCTGAAGGTCCCGGCCCCAGCGGAACGTGCGGAACGTCTTCTCGCCCATGCCGACCTGCTCCAGAAACACGGCCTGGCCCTGCGCGAAGGTGAAGTCGCCCATGAACGCCGTCTTCATCGTCGGCCAGCAGTCGTTCATCCACGTGTCATGGTCATCCTTGATGAAGTAGCTGGCGACCTGCCGGTGGAAGCGCACGTTGGTGGGCATCCCGTAGACCTGCTGCCACATCCAGCGCGCCAGCGGCAGGCTCTTGGCCCAGCTGTCGTAATACAGGATGTCGCCGGTGTGCACGAAGAAATCCGGGTCGCGCGCCAGCATCTGCGGGTAGATCTTCCAGCCCTCCGCCGGCAGGTCGCGGTCGTAATAGTTCTGGCCGGTGATGACCTCGAAGCGGACCGGCGCGGCCTGATCGGGCAGCGGCGCGGTCCGGAAGCCGCCCTCCACCGCGCTCGTGACCTCGCCGCCGGCGGCGGGGCGGCCCTCGACGCACACCTCGTAGGCGGTGCCGGGCC
This sequence comes from uncultured Lentisphaeraceae bacterium, assembly GCA_964643945.1. Taxonomy (GTDB): domain Bacteria; phylum Verrucomicrobiota; class Kiritimatiellia; order RFP12; family UBA1067; genus JAHFSX01. The sequence continues at coordinate 8,993 of CAZXVN010000530.1, forward strand.
TGAGGTTTTCCAAACGCTGCTGGCGGGTGAAGTCACGGCTGGCGTCCACGTCCTGCCACGGCGTGTCCCCCCACTCCGCCTGGCCGCGGACGCGATATTGCACCCGGGTTTGTCCGCTCGCGCCGGGCACCGCGCTTTGGAGCCCGTCCACGGTGACACCCGCGGGGAACTGGACGACGGACCCTTTGTCCGGCCGGTTCTCCTCTGCGCCGCCGCGCTTCTTCCCGGCGTAGGTGACGGTCGGCAGCGGGCCGCTCACGCTGACGTGCCCGGCGTTTCGGGTCAGGCGCATCCAAACGATGGCCGAGTTCGTGTCCGCCTCGCAGATCTTGATGCCGGTGGCCTGATAGACCGCAGCCGGCACCGCCGCAATAGCCGCACCGACGCTGAGAAGTGCAAGCGCGATAATGAACTGTTTCATAGATTATCTCATTCGGCAAACGCTTCATCGGGTGTGCCGAAGGTTTTTAACACCAATGTTTAGGTTGCTCTTCTGAAGCACTTTGGCGGTTTCCTTGTTTGGGATGGACACGTCAAACGGCAATCCCTTGTGGAGAACCACCTGCGTGAAAAAAATGCGGATGGCATCGGATGACGAAAGTCCGATCCGTTCAAGTATGGATTCTGCACGGTTTTTCAACACCGGTGTAATGCGCGTATGTAATACTGCTGTTTTCATGGCACCAGCGTATCACGTTTGTGACACATTTTGCAAGTACGTTTTAGAGGCCGATCCGCCTCCTCGGAGTGAACTACCAGGTGAACGTCTCATTCTTCCGGACCTTCACGGCACGCACGTCATCCCCGTATTTGACCTTGCACGGACGGCCCAGCAGCGACTTGACGCTGGCAGACACCAGCTTGCCGTCTTTCCACTCGATATCCACTTCGAACCCGCCGCGCGCCCGGAGCCCTTTCACGGAGCCGCATGGCCACGCGCCCGGCAAGGCCGGCAGAAGCTGAATGACCGGCTCGTTCTGATCTCTCATGTGGCTTTGAACCAGCATTTCGGCGATGCCCGCACACGCACCGAAATTGCCGTCAATCTGGAACGGAGGGCACGAGTCAAACAGGTTCGGATACAGGCCTGATCTGCCCGTTCCGCAAGGCCTCAGCAGGTTGCGCAGAATCGTGTAGGCATGGTCGCCGTCAAGAAAGCGGGCCCACAGGTTAATCTTCCAGCCCATCGACCAGCCCTGCGACTCGTCGCCGCGGTAAATCAACGACTGCCTTGCCGCATTGAAAAGCTCGGGGGTCGCCCAAGTGATCTCGCTGCCTGGGTAAGCGCCCCACAGGTGTGAAACATGCCGGTGCTTGTTCTGAGGATCATCCGTGTCTTCCATCCATTCCTGTAGCTGGCCGTGCTTCCCGACCTTGTTAGGCGCGATGCGCTTCTTCATGTCATCCAGCTTCGCCGCAAGCTCGGCATCAACCCCCAGCAGGCGCGCCGCCTCGGCGACTTCGCCGAAGAGCGAGCGGATGATCTGGTGGTCCATGGTCGGCCCCATGACCAGCCCTCCCTGCTCAGGCGAATTGGACGGTCCGCTGACGAGGCGTTTCGTCACAGGATCCTCCACCAGATAGTCCATGTAAAACTGGGCGGCTCCCTTCATCACCGGATACGCCCGGGTGCGAAGGAACTCCACATCTCCGGAAAAAAGGTAGTGCTCCCACAGGTGCGTGGCCATCCAGCCGCTGCCCGAAACCCAGATGCCATGGTTGGCCGCATTGATCGGTGCTGATCCGCGCCACAAGTCAAAGTTGTGATGGACCACCCAACCGCGCGCGCCGTAGTGGGCTTTTGCCGTTTCAGCGCCGGAGATAGCCAGGTCATCCAGCGCGTCGAACAGGGGCTGATGACACTCCGGCAGGTTCGCGACCTCTGCCGGCCAGTAATTCATTTCCGTGTTGATGTTGCAGGTCATCTTGCTGTCCCACGGCGGGTTCAGCAGGTCGTTCCAAATCCCCTGCAAGTTTGCCGGCTGGCTGCCCGGCCGGCTGCAGGCTATCATCAGGTAGCGGCCATACTGGAAGACCAGCGCAGCCAGGTGCGGGTCATTTCGCTTGGCGAACTCGGCAATACGCGCGTCCGTCGGCTCTTTCGCCGCCTCCGTCCTGCCGAGGTCAAGAGCGACGCGCCGGAAGAGCGATTGGTGGTCCGCGCGATGCGCCGCCGCGATCGCATCAAAGGTCTTCCCTTCAGACACCTTGAGCATCTCGTCACAGCGGGCCTTTGGATCCGCAGAGAGCTCCCTGAAATTCTTGACATTGGTTGCGGCGACCAGCCTGACCGTCAGCGCGTCAGCCCCGTTTACGGCTAGCCCGTTCTCCTCTGCGGTAACCGTGCCGCCCTGAACGGTTAGGCGTGCCCGTGCCTCAAAGCAAACGCCGCCCTGCTGGACCTGCCCCGTAAGCGTAATGACCGCCTTTCCGTCATTCTCTACCGTATGGCTCTTATGCGCGCTCGTCATCCTCAGCACGCAGTCCATCTTGCCCGGCTTGTCTGCCGTCAGCCGAACGATGATCACGTTGTCAGGATGTGACGCAAAGACTTCGCGCTTGAACGTGACCCCGCCGGCCTTGTAGGTCACGCTGGCCACGGCTGTGTCCAGATCCAGCACACGCCGGTAATCCGCAACAACCGCGTGCCCGGGAAAGTCGATGTGCAGGTCGCCGCACGGCTGATAGGCCTTTTGCCGAAGCGGTAGGCTCATGAATTCCTTGCCCGCCAGAGCCTCGGCCTCTTTCTGCTTGCCATCGAACAGGAGCTTCCGGATTTCAGGGAGAAACTTAACGGCCCCTTCGTGAACATAGGAATGCGGGGCGCCGCTCCACACCGTGCCCTCGTTGAACTGGATATGCTCAGAAGGGACGCCGCCGAACACCATGGCGCCCATCTTGCCGTTGCCGACAGGCAGGGCCTCGGTCCACTCCTTGGCAGGGGCCGTGTACCAAAGCTCCATCTTGTCTCCCGCCATGGCAGGGACTGCCGCAGCGAGAGCGGTCAGCATGTGCAGGATCAGTGTCTTCATGTGGGTGGGCCTCCGCCAGACGGGCAAGCTACTTCTTCCAGATCGGTTTCATCCTGTAGACCTCGAGCGACTCGACCGTGGCGCTGCCGCCTTCCGCCTTGACGGAGACCGTTCCCAGCGGCTCCCCTCCGTCCTCACGCGCCGCTGTGCGATAGCCCTGCCCGTCATTGGCGACGACCTCGAACATCGGGCGGTCCACAAGAACGCGGAGCTTAAGCACGCCGTCGCTCAGGCTGACCGGCATCTTGTCCAGCATGCCGGTGCTGAAGGTGTAGGTCAAGGTGTTGCGGCCGAAGCTCAGCGAAACCGCCTTCGCGTCGCCCTTCTTGACCGTCACCAGAATGTCGGCGAGCTGGCCGTCGACGCTGAGCGTGGCCGGGCTCTCCGCAGTGACCGTCTTGCCTGCGAGTGCCTGCGGCTGGCCGTCGCGAAGGGTGTCCACCTCCTTGATCGGGTTGGCGAACATCCGGATCCCGTCCGGGGTCTTCTTGAGCGTCAGGTTGAGCGGCAGGGAGAACGCCTGGTTGAAAGGCATGTCCACGCCCATCCCGATCTTCGCCCAGCCGATCTGCACGACGCGCCCGTCCGGCGGGCAGCTGAAACACTGCGAGGCGTAGAAGCTGCCGGTGTGCAGCGTGTGCTGCCCTTCATGCTCGGGTTTGAAGGTCTTGCCGTCGAAGGTGCCGACGGCGTACTTTGCGTTGGCGGCGAAAACCACCCAGCGGGTGTTCTGCTTGTCGCCGTCGACCGGCAGCTCGAACAGCTCGGGACACTCGAAGTAGCCGGGCAAATGGCTGTTCAGCGTCCAGTCCTTGAGGTTCTTGCTGGAATAGAAGGCGATGTTGCGCTCGTTCTTCTTGCCTTGGGGCTGGTCGTAAACAGCGATCACCCAATGCTGGCCCGGCTGATACCAGACCAGCTTCGGGTCGCGCCCCTTATGTTCGATGACGGGGTTCTTGTCGTAGTAGGTCCAGCTCAGGCCGCGGTCGTTCGAATAGGCCAGCGCCTCGCCGCACCCGGTGTCGGTGAAAACCGCGACCAGGGTCTTTTCCTTGCCGGTCTGCCAGCCGCCCGTGTTGTTGACGTCCACGTTGGCGCTGCCTGAGTAGCAGTTTTTGTTCGCCAGCGACGGATGCCGGTCCGGGGTGTACGCGCCGCCGAACGGGCGCAGCGCCCGGCGCTGCTCGGTCCAGCGGATCATGTCCGGGCTCGTAGAGTGGCCCCAGTACATGTTCCCCCACTGGGTGCCCACCGGATTACACTGCCAGAACAGATGGTATTCGCCGTCGTAGTAGACCATCCCGTTCGGGTCGTTGTTCCACCCCTGCTTTTGGCTGTGGTGGAACTGCGGGCGCAACTTCTCGCCGTACAAGGGCAGGAGATGCCGCTCCGTGTCGGAACTTTCGATCAGGGCCAGTCCGGCGCCATTGTCCGGTGACGAGAGCGTGAGGACCGCCGTCTTGCCGACATACTCGCTCATGTCGAGGTAGGCCCACCACTTCACCTCTTCCTTCGTCTGGGCCAGATGCCCCTCAAGATTGTGAACGAGGGCGCCATTGACACGCACCGAGAGCATGCCTTTTCGCTTTTCCTTTGACACTGGGTAGAGGAGAAGTTTCCCGGTCAGCTTGATCTCCCGTGTGGCGGAGGCTGCGGCGGGTGCTGCGGCGGCGGCCTCGGGCGCGGCCGTGAGATTCTGGGAAACGACTCCGCCGATCAGCAGGGCTGCGGATAATGCGGCAAGCGCGGGCATCTGCATGGTATTCATTCCTTACTTGAAAAACGGCTCGGGGTTCAGAAGATTCATTGGTCTACCTTTTCCAGATCGACTTCAGCTCGTGAATCTCGAGGGATACGACCGTGGCGCTGCCGCCTTCCGCGGTGACGGAGATTTTTCCGACCGGCTTGCCTGCGGATTCGCCGCGGGGCGAAACTTTGTGGCAGCGCCCGTCCGTCCCGAACACCTCGTACAGCGGACGGTCGGTCACCAAGCGGATGTGCACGTTACCCTCCTTCAGCGGCAGCGGCATCCCCTCCAGTTTCTGTGCGTTGAAATCATAACAAATATCATTCCCGCCGAACGAGAGAATCATCCGATTCGCCGTACCCTTTTTCACGGTCAGCAAGACATCGAAAAGCTGGCCCTGCCCGCCGACGCCGCATGAAACCGTCTCCTCGCCCGGCTTCAGCTCTTTGCCCGCGAGGATGACCGGGGCGGGCAGGCGAAGGGTTTCGATCTCCTTGACCGGCTCGGCACAGAGCTGCAAGCCGCTCTCGGTGGTTCGCAGGGAAAGCTCGGCCGGCAATGAGAACGCCTGGTTGAACGGCATTCCGGGCATGTCGATCTTCCGG
>CAZXVN010000531.1:0-3693 GCA_964643945.1 uncultured Lentisphaeraceae bacterium
CAGGTTCAACTCCTGCGAGGCGCGCCATGAAAATAATTCCAGATTGCGGGGTGGAGCAGCCTGGTAGCTCGTCAGGCTCATAACCTGAAGGCCGTAGGTTCAAATCCTACCCCCGCTACCAATTTCAGGGCCGGAACAATCGTTCCGGCCCTTTGTTTTCAAGGGGTTACAACATATAGCCTGTTTTTCACTTCCTTGGTGAAACAAGGCGAACACCCTGAAATCCGGTGGCCATAAACCCACACATCAACCCACACGCAACCCACACAACTCACCCATACGGGCAACCCGCACTCTGGCGTAAATGTACTGCTAAGTGGGTTTTTCTATGCCCGACGGACGAACATTTCCAGATCCAACCCGACGAGGGAACACACACGCCAAGCCATGAAACAGGTCGAGGCATACGCGAAAGACCGACGCCCCGCAGCGTTGAAGCCCTGAAACCCAGCACCTTCGCCCTCGCCCCGCCCGCGCCTCATCATCCGCAGGGGAGCGGATAGAACAACTTCCCGTTCACCCGCGACACGACATCGACAATCACAGCCTGAACAACCGCCTGAATCCCCGTCTCTACGCTCTCGCGCGACCCCGCCACGTTCAGCACGCCATCGGACAGCGATACGGACCAGAGCCACGCCGCGATAGTGTCGGTTGCTGCGGCCCTGCCGTCGTCGAGATCCACAACCAGATGCGGCCTCCGGTGCTTCACGGCGAACGCCACAGTCCTCCGGCTTCCGCCCCCAGGCAGGCCGTAACAGAAAACGACGGTCGCGTCCGAATCGGCCACATTCGCCTCGGTCCGCACGAGGTAAGCCCGCGCACCGCTCTCCCGCATCCCCCCGTAGACTTCCGGGATGACGCCGTCCTCGGCCCGCCGCCCCTTCGGCACCCAGCCACCGTACGGCAGGCCGCAGTAGATGGCCGCATCGAGCCCGCCCCTGTCCGCGCCCGTCTGCCCGCCCGACACGATCTTGCTGACCCTCACTGCTTTTCCGTCTCCACCTCGATCTGCGCCTCAAAAGCCCGATACTTCCCATCCTTGATTCCGTTGACCCGCTTGACGTCCTCCTTGGATACGAATGGCCGCGCCGCGATGATCCCGTCCGCAAGCTTATCGCCGATCCCCGGCAACTTCTTCAGGTCCGCCTTCGACGCGGAGTTCAGGTTGATCAAGGCGCCCTTGTTCACAACTGCGTCAGGCACCTTTCCCGCATCCGGCCCCCCTATGAACACGGCGGCGCTCCAGGCGTCGTCATCGGTGCCGACCTGCTTAATATGGGCAAGGCAGACCTCGTTCACACCCTGGGTGTGGCGAAACACATTCGTGTAGGTGCCGCCAGAGCTGACCGTACCCGTAACAAAGACACTAGCCGGTTTCCCGTCGCCGACCGTGTCGCGGTATAACTCGACTGAGTAATTGCTGTTTGTCTCGTCCCTGTCGCTCACCTTGACAACGACGGGCAGATTCGTGGTCCCCATGTCGGCCAAACGCGCGCCCATCGGTGCCCCGCCCAGCTCGAACCACAGGCTCAGGTTCTTGTCCTCGGTGGCGAAGCAGCGGCCCTCCGACAACGACCTCATCAGCGCATTCCGATTCAGCGGCCCGTCAAGCCACACCCCCGTGCGCCCGGTCGTATGGTCACCCCAGCTCGCGCTATGCGTGTCCTGGTTGCACGTCGGGGCCAGCCGCAGCCCTTTGTCGAGATAGAAGAACCAGGTGCCGAGTTTGTCCTTGATGTCCTTGTGGAGCCCGTGCGCCGCAGCCTCTTTCCCTGTTGCAGGGCCGCTGACCACAGAGATGAGTTTCACCCACCGGCCGGCGTCCGCCACAAACGTGTCCCAGTCCCCGGCGTAATTCGGTTTCAGCCCGGCCTTGACCGAGACCGACGCGACACCATAGTCCCTGTTCCTGCTCTCCGGATGGTTGAACTGGCAGAAGACAAGACTGCCGGGATGACGGTTCGTATAAGCGGGCATCCATTCCCTGTACAGCCGGCGGAAGTCATTGTTTATCGCCTCGGGTATCGGCTCTTCGATCCCGTAGACGTTAATATGGTTGCCGTTGTCGTCGGTCGAAAACTCCTGGCCGAGAAGCGGGGCAAAGGCGGGCGTCCGCACCTTATCGGCGGCGCGGATGACCCTTTTCACGGCATCCGGAGTCAGTTTCGCTTTATTGTGATCGGTCAGGGCCAGAAAATCCACCTTCGCGACATCTCTGGCGTAGGAATAGGCCTCCTCCGGAGTGCCCTTCCCATCGGAAACGTCGCAGTGGGTATGCAGGTCGCCAAAGTAGACTGCCCACTTCTTGTCGGAAACGGCGGCGTTTGGCGCCGCAACATACTGCGTCAAAGCGTTTGTCGGTATGGCGGGCTTCGGCACAGGCGGCTTGGGACACGCATACGCAGGTGAAGTGGGCTGCGGCGCGACATCACTATGCGCTGGCGCAGCCCGCACCGACACAGCCGGAGTCGGTGCGGAATATGCGGCCGGAGGTGTCTGCGGCACAGCCGGTGTGCGTGTGACCGGCGGCATGCGCTTTGCGCTGCACGCAGCCAGAGAGAACACCAGGACAACGGCTGAAAAAGTGCGGCACACCGTCCCGGCAAGGAGGAACGGTGCCAAGTGCGGCAGACGCAGCGGCATGACAGTCACGCTTTCATATAATGCGTGTACCTCGCCGCTGGCCGGCTTTCTCTCCAAAGCACCCGTGCCAAAAATAAGAAGGGGCGTGCCTACTCACGCCCCACTACAGGCACTGGTATGCCTTGGAAAAGACGCTTTCAGCACGCCCCAATCCGGGGCATGCTTCTAGCGCTGCTTTTCCGTGAAATTACCAGGTTCGTAATGGACAGCAGCCGAAGATACACAAAGTTTTTGCCAGTATACCTCGATAATCATTCTCCAGAAAACACCAACAGAATAGTCCAATAAACCCGCCCGGACAAGCCAAACTTCACCGTCATACCGGTCATACCGGCCGCGTTAACCCCGGCGCTTCCCGCCGAAAAAAGCTAAGTGAATTTGTTCCCGGTCAGTTTTTCAGACAAGTAATGCGCTCCATTTCGGCAGTAGCCTGCGGTTTTTCGACTTCGGGGGTTTTACCCACTGAATCTATAGGGCGAGGTCGGTGCCCCATGCGATATGGCCACAAGGCGCAGTCTTTTAGCCCACAAAGACGCACCTCAGACACCTGACCACAACAGCAATCCACACATTTTGCCCGGATTGATTTAACTGGGGTCATGCCGCCCCCATTGTTTTCGCAATGCGTTGTAGCTCGGTCGTAGGTATCCGACGCGGGTTATCGCGCAAAGTAACTGTTGAAAGATTGCCGGACTGCCCCGGCTTTAACTTTGCAGCCTCCCATTTATCGTTCATGGACACGCACCCTCCTACCTTATGCAAAAAAGTCCCGTTTTGCTTTGCGGGGAACAGCCAAAAACAGCCTTTCCGCCCCCTGCCCCCGTGCTTTGCGAGGGGTTCAGTCGGCGGGTAAGGCCGGCACCCACAAAAAACCAAGGAGATCCACATGAGAATCCGCATCGAAGAACTTTGCCGGGGCTGCGGGCAGACCGCGGTCTACCGCGGCAACAACAAGGAACCGCACTTCATCATCACCGGTGCGGATCCCGACCGGCTCGACCGCGCCAAGGTCGCCGAATACCTTGCCGAGTGCGACTGGTCCGACAA
>CAZXVN010000532.1:0-6181 GCA_964643945.1 uncultured Lentisphaeraceae bacterium
CGCCGGAGGGCCCCAGCATCTGCATGAACCCCATCGCGCCGACGAAGGGTGGCAGCACCATGGGGCCCAGCACCAGTTCGATGCAGAGTCGTTGGCCGCGGAAAGAAAAAGAGTGCGCGAGCCACGCAAGCGGCAAGGCCAACGCCGTCGCGAGCGCGGTGGCGCCCAGCGCGATCCGGAAGCTGTTGAAGAGGCCCTCAGCGTAGATCGGGTTTTTGAAAACCCCGATCAGGTAGCGGGCGGTCAGTTGCCCGTTCACGTAAAAGCCGCCGCTCAAGACCGTGACGATGGGCCAGACGAGCACCAGACCGAACACACAGGCCAACACGCCGAACAACAGCCAAGCTGTACGGTTACGCAACATCGAACCATCCGTCGGGCGTGCCGCCCACACGGGAGGCACGCCTCCCGGACATTCAGGGTTTACACCACTTCATCCCATTTCAGCGAACCACAGACGGGGCATTGATCGGGATGCCCGTCGGCGACGGTGTGCCCGCACACCGGGCAGACATAGAACTTCTGAGCGGCGATGTCTTTGCCGGCCTTGGCTATGGCTAAGGCGTCGGCGTAGAGGGCGAAGTGGGTCTTCTCGACCGTCATGGCGTAGGTGAACGAGCGCTCGGCGGCGACGTTGCCCTCCTGCTTGGCCTCGTCCACGTAAGGCGGATACATCGTCGTGAACTCGAAATTCTCGCCGTTTGCCGCATCCTGCAGATTGGCCACGGTGGCGTTGACGCCGCCCATCGCGCGCAGGTGGGCGTGGGCGTGGACGGTTTCGGCGTGCGCGGCGGCGCGGAACAGCTTGGCGATGCCCGGCAGCCCGTCCTGCTCCGCCTTCTTGGCATACGCGAGATACTTGCGGTTGGCTTGGCTTTCGCCGGCGAAAGCACCCTTCAGGTTATCGATGGTTCCCATGGTTTTGGCTCTCCTTGATTTTACTCCCTGTCCGCGTCTGCCCTGCACGTAGACAGGACAGCACGCACAACAGCGGCTGAACAGAGATCATCATACGCGGTTTATGCGAAAGCGCAAGCCGGATTCTTTTTGGATTCTTTTTTCGCTTTTTTCGCGTTTCCCCTTGCACGACACGGACAAAATACGCTATTCTCTCTCTTCCGTATCCCGGAAAGGCTCTTGTTTTATGAAGAAGGATATCCATCCCAAGTACGAAGACGCCACCATCACGTGCGTGTGTGGCACCGTGATCAATACGCGTTCGACCAAGAAGGAAATGACCGTCAACACCTGTTCGGCCTGTCATCCCTATTATACGGGGCAACAGACCATGATGGACACCGAGGGTCGCGTGGATCAGTTTATGAAGCGCTACAGCATCAAAAAAGCGTAGCTCGGTTCACAGAGGCGGGCCGGATGGCGCAGCGGTTGGCTGGCGCGCTTTCCGGCCCGTTTTTTTATTCCCATGATCGACAAGGCACACATCCAGAGGATTCTCGACAGGATCCAGGCGGCCGAGGCGGCGCTGTCCGATCCGTCGGTTCTCGGCAACGCGAAGGCCTATCGCGAAAAGATGCGCGAACACGCCTCTCTGAAGAAGCTCGAAAACGTGGCTAACGCCTATTTCCGGGTGTTGGCCGACCTCGAGGATAACCGCGAGATGGCCTCCCAGGCCGCCAGCGACCCCGCCCTCGCCGAGATGGCCCGCGAGGAGCTCGTCCGCCTCGAAGCCCAGCTGCCCGACGCCGAACAGGCGGTGCTCTTCAGCCTGCTGCCCGCCGAGCCCGCCGACGCCCGCAACGCGGTTTTCGAGATACGCGCGGGCACCGGCGGCGAGGAGGCCGCGCTTTTTGCGGCGGTGCTTTTCCGCATGTACGCCCGCTTCTGTGACGCCAAAGGGTGGAAAATCTCCATCATCGACGCCAACGGCACCGAATTGGGCGGTTATAAGGAAATCGTCTTTACGGTGCTCGGCGAGGGCGCCTACGGCGCGTTTAAATTCGAAAGTGGCGGCCACCGCGTGCAGCGCGTGCCGACCACCGAGGCCCAGGGCCGCATCCACACCTCAGCCGCCACCCTCATCGTCTTCCCCGAGGCCGACGAAGATGACGCGATCGACCTGCCGGAGAGCGAGTTGCGCGTGGATATCTTCTGTGCCGGCGGGCACGGCGGACAAGGGGTCAACACCACCTATTCGGCCATCCGCATCACCCACCTGCCCACCGGGCTTGTGGCACAGTGCCAAGACGAGCGGTCGCAGCACCGGAATAAAGCCAAGGCGCTCGCGGTCCTGAAGGCCCGCATCCTCGATCAGCGGCGGCTGGCGGAAGAGGCCAAGCTCGGCAAGGCCCGCCTTGACCTGCGCGGCTCCGGCGACCGCAGTCAGCGCATCCGCACCTACAACTTTCCCCAGAACCGCATGACCGACCACCGCGTGAACCTCACGCTCTACAGCCTCGACCGTATCGTGGAGGGCGACCTCGCCCCGCTGTTAAACGCGCTCCACGCCTACGATCTGGATCAGCGCCTCGAAGCCGAACTCGGCGTCAGGCCTTGATTATTCGGGCAGCAAGGCCTTTTTGGCTTTGTTGCGCCGGGTCAGGACATGGTGCGTCAGCACCAACAGCAGCACGATGATCCCGAAAACCCCCAGCCTCAGCCGCGTATCATCCAGGTAGGGGAGAATCCTCTCGCCGATAAAGGCGAAAAGCTGGATGAAAAGCACGGACTGCGCCACCGACGCGAGGAGCAGCAGCAGCAGAAACCGCGGCAGCGGATATTTGATGGCGCCCGCCGACAGATAGGCGAGGGTGCGCGCGCCGGGCAGGAAGCGGGCGATCATGATCGTTTTGATGGCCTGGCGCTCGAAATAGGCCTCCATCCAGGCCAGCCGTGCCGCGTCGACCCAGCGTCGCCGGATCAAAAAAAATGTCGCATAACGTCCGGTCATATAGAGGCCGATGTCCCCGGCAATGCCGCCGATGGTCATGCTGACGAACGCGACCCACCAGTCGATCGAGCCGGCGGCCACGAGGAGCCCCACGCCGCAGCGGGCGGCGTCCTCGAGAAAGCAGGTGCCGACTGCCACCAGCAGGCCCTGAAGCCAGATATGGTCAGAAAGCTGCTGGCAGATTTGGATAAAGGCGCCGTCGGTCACAGGTCCTCGCACAGGGTCCTCGTCTTGCGAGCTGAAGATTATCACACGAACCGCTCCGCACCGCAAGAGCGGCCTGCTAAAAAATATTTTTTACGTTTTGTTCATTTTGCGCTTGCGCCCCGCGCCCCTTTTCGGCTATTGTACAAATACAACGAAAGAATAGTCTTGTCCGCTGGCATGGAAAACGGGTGTTTTCCGGCTGCCGGTCAGGATTTTGAAGGTTTAAAACGTGTTAACAGCGAAAGCACATGATAGGAGGGTTTCTTAAATGAACCTGACATCAAAGCGTATGCTACAGTTTATGACGGTGTGTGCGGGAGCGTGCGCGCTCTCCGCCAGCGCCGCGTCACCTGTGACGGATTCGTTCGAAGACAACGGCCCCGCAGGGACAGTGCCCAATTCCTACAACACGGGCTGGTCTGCCCCTGTTGCAGGGGATGACTCCGCGCTCACCAACGGTGACGCCAGTGTGTCTGGATATACGGGTGGTCGCCCGATGACCGGTGTGACTTCCAATCTGTATCTCAACCTCGCGACGGGCAACAACACGCTCTCACGCGACGTGGGCGGCCCGTTGTCGTTTGAAACTGCAAGTCAGTGGGTGGACACCCTCATCCAGTTCATCCCGAGCACAGACGAGCCGGTGCTTACTGGAACCAACAAGCTGGCGGTGTACGTCAATGCCAACAGCAACCTCGTGGTGCGTCATTGTGACATCGGGAATGCCGTCATCAACAGTGAGGTTATTGGGACCATCTCTCCGGGAACGTGGCATCGGCTGACGATCGAATTAGGTGTCCCGGCAGGGATCGGCATGGCGGCGAGCCAGATCTCCCTTGACGGCGTTGTGATTACCCATGCCAATGCGTACACGACACCTGCAGCGGAACTGGGAGGTTCTTGGTTTCTGAACCTCACTTCCAATTTTGGACTCAATGGCGTCGCCTTCAAGGGAACCGGCGGCGTGGATGAGTTGGTCGTAACCGACGTCAATCCTCTCGTTGTCGACCCGATGGCGGTGACGTTGACGCTGCTTTATGGCAGTGCCGTCAACGCAAGAGCATGGGGTGCTGACAATGGTGGTAAGACCGACCAAGAGTTGGTCGATAATGTGGGCTCGTGGCTGGACGACTATCTGATGAACGTAGCTCCTGACACGAACCCCGTTCTCGTGATCGACTCGATCACCATAGGGGGAGGGTTCGCAGATATTGGCATCACCACGAGTAATCAGGTAGTGACCGCACTGGGCGGCATCTACGGTACGATGAAGTACTACACCCGCACAAATCTGGTGACAGGATCCTGGAGCCCGAGCACGGGAACCGTAGTTAACGTGGCCGGTGCTGGCACCGTCGTTACGCAGCAAGTCCCTGTTGCTGTGGACAACGTCGATTTCATCAAGGCAACGGTCGAGTAAGACGGTCTGATCATAAAGTCTGATGACTGACATACAGGGGCTCGCGGAAACGCGGGCCCCTGTTGTTTTTTTGGTTTGGAGTGCGGCACTTCAGTGCCGCTTTCAGCAGGCGGACTTCAGTCCGCCCCGTTTGCGGCGCCATGCGTGTCGCCGCCAGAGAGCGGCGCTGAAGTGTCGCTTACCAGACCGTTGCCTCCACGTTTAGGAGTGTTTGCAGTCCCGCCTTCAGGCGGTTTCGGCCATACTGAGAATATTGAGAATTGCGGTTTCTGGTTTGCGTAGCCCTGCAACCTGTGGTACGCTATGCCCTGACGGAACGAGTAACGCTGGGTTGTGCGTCAGCCAACATCTTCTGGAGTAGCCTTATGCCCAAATTCGCGTATGTTGCAGTGGATTCCGCCGGCACCGAGAGCCGCGGCACAATCGAAGCCCCCAATCAGGCCCAGGCTGTGGCCAAAGTGCGCGGCCAGGGGCTCTTCCCGACCGCCATCGGCGTGGTGGGAGGCACGGAGGGGGGCGCCGCCGCCGCCGCCGCCAAGAAGCCCGTTGCCGGCGCCAAGAAGGGCGGCGGCAAGCTGAACATGGAGCTTAAGTTGCCGAAGTTCCTGCGCGGCAAGGTCAAGCCGAAAGATCTCACGGTGCTCACCCGCCAGCTCGCCACGCTGGTGGACGCGGGCTTGCCGCTGTTGCGCGGGCTGCATGTGCTGCAGCGCCAGACACCGAACGCGACGCTCAAAGAGGCGCTGGCCGGGATGTGCGACGCGGTCGAGAGCGGGAGCACGTTTTCGGAATCGCTCGGCAACTACCCCAAGATTTTCAGCAACCTCTATGTCAACATGGTGCGTGCGGGCGAGGCCGGCGGCGTGCTGGAGGTGGTGTTGACCCGTCTGGCCGAGTTCGCCGAAAAGGCCGAGCGCATCAAGAACAAGGTCAAGGGCGCGATGGTCTACCCGATCGTGGTGTTCGTCGCGGCCATCGGCATCACGAGTTTCCTGCTGGTCGCGGTGATCCCGAAGTTCAAGGATATTTTCAACGACCTGCTCGAGGGCAAGTCTCTGCCGACGATCACGCAGTTCGTGATGAACGCCAGCGCCCTGGTGATGCAGAACGGCCTGATGGTGCTGGGCGCGGTGGCCGCCTTTGTGGTGCTGTTCAAGATCTTTGCCAAGACCAAGGCCGGCAGCTACGCGCTGGATGTGATCAAGCTGCATGCGCCCATGTTCGGCTCCCTGGTGCGGCGCACGGCGGTTTCGCGCATGACCCGCACGCTAGGCACCTTGCTCGCGTCCGGCGTGCCGGTTTTGCAGGCGCTGACGATTGTGCGCGACACCACGGGCAACGCGGTGATCTCGCGCGCCATGCAGGCGGTTCACGACGCCGTCAAGGAAGGCGAGAGCATGACCGACCCGCTGGCGGCCTGTAAGGTTTTCCCGCCCATGGTGATCTCGATGGTGGAGGTGGGCGAAGAGACGGGCGCGCTGCCCGACATGCTGATGCGCATCGCCGACACCTACGACGACGAGGTGGACAATGCGGTGGCGGGCCTGACCTCGGTGATCGAACCGGTCATGATTATCGTCCTTTCGGTGATCGTCGGCACGATCGTCATCGCGATGTTCATGCCCATGATCCAGATCATCGGCACC
>CAZXVN010000533.1:0-15357 GCA_964643945.1 uncultured Lentisphaeraceae bacterium
TTTTCAACGGCCGACTCCCTCCGAAATCCTCACGGCTCTGAACACTCTTTCCCTACACGACGCTCTTCCGATCTAGGGCTGATGCGCCTTGCCGTCCTCACCGATGTAGGACAGATCGAACTGTTCGGGCAGATTGAAATCGAACTGGATCGTGCTGAGCTGCCATGGACGCCCCAGCGCATCCTTAATTTTCAGGTCGATCTTCGGCCCGTAAAACGCGCCGCCGCCCTCATCCACCTGATAAGCGATCCCCTCGGCCTGAAGCGCGCTCTCGAGCGACCGCGTCGCCTGCTCCCAACGCTCTGGCAGCCCGACCGCCTTCTCGGGCCGAGTGGAGAGAAAGGCCGTGACGTCGTTGAACCCGAAGCGCCGCAAAATATGCAGCGCGAAGTTCACCGTGAAGCGGATCTCGCCCTCGATCTGTTCTGGCGTGCAGAAGATGTGCGCATCGTCCTGTGTAAAGCCGCGCACGCGCAACAGCCCGTGACGCACGCCCTCTTTTTCATAGCGATACACCGTGCCCAGCTCAGCCCAGCGCAGCGGCAGGTCGCGGTACGAGTAGCGCCGGGTTTTATAAATCTGGATGTGGAACGGGCAGTTCATGGGCCGCACGTAGTACTGCTCGACTGACGTGTGCGAACCCTCGCCCTCCGCCACATTCATGCACGGGAACATGCTCTCGCGGTAGAACCCCAAGTGGCCGGAGGTCTCCCACAGCTTGGCACGCCCGACATGCGGGGTGAAGACCATCTCATAGCCCGCGCGGAAATGCTCGCGCCGCCAGTAATCTTCGATCGCCACGCGGATGCGTGCGCCCTTCGGATGCCAGTGCGCCAGCCCCGGTCCGACATCGTCGCTGATGCTATACAGCTCCAGTTCCTTGCCCAACTTGCGGTGGTCGCGCTTCTTCGCCTCTTCAATGCGAGCGAGTGTGGCGTCCAAGGCTTCCTGCGAGATGTCCGCCATGCCGTACAAGCGCTGTAACATCGGGTTCTTCTCATCGCCTCGGTAGTACGAGCCCGCCACAGCCATGAGCTTCACCGCGCCGATGTCCGAGGTCCTGGCCACATGCGGCCCGCGACACAGGTCGACAAACCCACCGCACCGATACAGCGAAACCGCCTCTCCTTCAGGAATGTCCGCCAGACGCTCCAACTTATAGGCCTGCCCCTCGAAGGCTTTGGCCGCCTCGGCACGCGAAACCTCCAGGCGCACGAAGGGCAATCCCTCCTTGATCATCGCTTTGATCTCCGCCTCGATCTTCGGGAAATCTTCGGGCGCGAGCCGATGTTTCATATCAAAATCGTAATAGAACCCGTCCTCTGTTGAGGGGCCGATGTCCAACTTCACGCTGTCGAAAAGCTTACAAACCGCAGCCGCCATCACATGAGCGGCGCTATGACGCATCACTTCTATCGCTTCCACAAACCCTCCAACAAACCGAGGAGCCTACAAACGCCCGTCGAAAACCAATCCAACATTTAAAGTCAAGTTTCCCGCATCCCGGGCCAGATGTCAAGCCCCCGCTGGCACAGGGCGCATATCCTGACTCTCGCCTGTGGGCTTATTTCCGGGTGCGCTGCTGGCGACGCACGAAAACATGCGATGCGAGCGCTTTGTCCACCGCGAATTGGGTTTTTCCGGATTGGAACACGAAGGTCGGATAGCGCTGCAGCAGGGTGATTTCGGTCCCTGGCAGAATGCCCATCGCCATCAGCTTTTGGAGCGCGCCCTTGTCGTGTGTCTGCAGATAGGCCACATGGCCACACTCGTTTGGCTTCAAGTCTGCCATTTTTAGAATCAGATTCTCTGTACCGTATTTGACGAGATCCTTAAAGGCGGAGTCGTCTTTCAAGAGTGTGGTATCGCAGAAGGGTTTCTTGTGTTCCACGAGTTCGGCCCAGAGCGATTCCAGGATCTCTTCAGCTGTGTCACTGAGTGTCATGGTGCGGTTCCTTTCGTTTCAAGAGCTGGCGTACCTTGTTTATCCACGAGGGCGCGACCGGCGACTCGTATCCGCAGTTCGGGCACCGGACCAGCGAGCACGAGTGTGCCATGGGACAGCGCCCGCAGGCCGACACGGCGACGGTTTCGTCGAATGTGTACCCGCACAGTGCGCATGTCATAGGTTCACCTGTAGGCCAGAGAGTACTGCGTTCAATAAAAAAGCGGCCGAAAACGACACGAGCAGCGTGATGGCGGAGATGGCGACCCCCGTTTTCCAGCCCCGCTCTTTCATGTTCATGAGCAACTGGGCCACGCAGGGGAGGAACAAAGTCAACGCCACACACGCCACGGCGATCTGGGCGTTGTTCAAGAGGTGTTGCTTGTTCAGGTCGTACAGGCCGGCCGCGCCGTAGTCGCGCCGGAAAAAGCCGAACAGAAATATTTTTGAACACTCGGGCGGAAGCCCGATGAGCGCAATCGGTTTTGCCAGCAGCTGCAGCAGGACGTCGAAGAGCCGTGTCAGATGACCCAGCCAAATGAGAGCGCTGGCCGCCAGAAAGAGCGGCATAATTTCTTTCAAATACCAAACCACACGCACATACGTCTTGGTGAGAACGTCTGAAAGCTTCGGCAGACGCAAGGGCGGCACTTCCATGTAGAAGGACGCCGGTGCGCCGGGCATCAGTCGGGCGCCCAGGAATCCGACCGCAAGAAACACCAGCGTCACCACGCCCCCCCAGACCAGCATCACTTTCGGCCGCCCTTCCAGCAGGGCGAGAATAACGCCGAGCTGTGCCGAGCACGGCACCGCCAGAGCCAACAGCAAGGTGGCGATCACGCGTTCCCGTTTCGTCGGCAACGTGCGCGTGACCATGGTGGCCATCGTGGCACAGCCCAGCCCCAGCACCATGGGAATGACGGCCCGTCCGCTGAGCCCAATCTTCTTGAAGATCCGGTCGATCAACATCGCCAGACGCGGCAGGTATCCCGAGTCCTCAATGACGGCGAAGGCGATGAAAAAGAAGGTGACGATGGGCAGAATCAGCGCAAACGCATAGCGCAGCCCCAACGTCATCAGGCCGTATTCACCCACGAACAGATCCTGAACGGCGGGCCAAGGCAGGACGCGGGTAAAGAAGGCCGTGAGCATCGGATTCACATGCTGTCCAAAAACGGTGCCCTCTAGAAAGTTCACCACTGTCCCGGCCCCGAACCCGCCGACAAATCGATAGAACCCCCAGTACAGCACGAGCAGAAGAATGGGCAATCCCGTAACGGGATTCATCATCAGCCGGCTCAACCACTCCTTGAACCCAGGCCGCACGTCCGTCGAGGTCATGACCCGCTCGATCAATTGCTGCGTCACTTGCTTTTGCTGCACAGCGATCATGTACGCGAGCGGCTGAGACGACAGGCTCTGCAGCGTTCCCGCGACAGCGTGAATCTGGGCAGACGCCACGGGGTCCCGCGTTCGAATGTCCGCGCTGATTTCTTCATCATCCGCCAGCACAAACAGGGCATACATACGCTTCGAAATGTGACTCGGCAGAGACGCCGGCAGCACACGCGCGATTGACTCCACGGCGATTTCCATGCTGCCGGTGTACGTAACACGTGCGGATCGTGCAGCCGGCCGCTTGAACACAGCGATCGCCGTCTTGAGCAGATCGAGACCTTCGCCCGAGGTCGAAACCGTGCCGATAACCGGTATGCCCAGCCGCTCTGACAGGGCAGGAACATCAATGGTAACGCCCTGAAGGTGTGCCTCGTCCATCATGTTCAGGACGAGGATGACAGGCAGGTCCGCCTCCAAAAGCTGAAGGGTGAGCGGCAGCATGCGCTCCAGATTCTTGGCGTCCGTGACGTGAACCACAACGTCCGGCCGTTCGCTCAGGATGATTTGTCGCGAGACCCGCTCCTCCTCGGTGACCGGAAAAAGGGAATAGGTGCCGGGCGTGTCGATCATGACGTAACGGAGGCCGTTGAACGTCAGCACGCCCCTCGACACGTCAACACTGGTGCCCGGATAGTTGGAGACGGTTGCGTACTGGCCGGTCAGGGCGTTAAACAGCACGCTCTTTCCGACATTCGGATTGCCGACGATGATGACTTTTTTAACAGACCCTGCATCGGCAGGACTTGCTTTTTCTCGCGGTTGCATCGCCACGCAACTCCTCTTTTGTCATTAGGTTGCCCTAATAATTAGCTCAAAAAAAATCCGTTACGGCTAAGGTTTTTTTGCTTTGCGCTTGCCAAGCGCAAGCGATTTCTTCAAGTGTCGCTGCCACGCTTGCTTAACCGTCTTGCCGTCGGTTGCGGCCATGAATCGACCCAGAATCAACAACCGCTCCACCACCTGCGCATCCACAAAATGCTCCAGTTCGCAAGCCCGCTTGTCGGCCTCGTTCGCGGGAAGTCCCAGAATATCGGACAGGAACAATCGTAGCGCGGCTTGCTGACGGTCCAACTGCTGAACCAGCGCTGCGCCGGCGGAGGTCAGCACGATCTCGTGGAGGGACTTGCGCAGGACCATTCCGCTATCCACCAGCCGCCGGACGACCTCGCTGACGGACGGCATGCTGATTTTCAGCGTGGCGGCAATGTCGCAGGTACGGGCCTGCCCCTTCTCGCGGATCAGGTCGGCGATCACCTCGATATACTGCTGCTGGGCCAGCGACACATTGCCCGCAAGGGCTCTGAAATGGGTTGTCATGGGTCGTATGTTAGGACACCCTAACATCGAAGTCAACAGAAAAGACGATCACCGCACGCAAGGGGGACCTCAGCGCGCATCACCCGTCACGCCGTTTCATGCGCCATCACGCAACGCCTCGGCTACCTGCGTGCGAATCGCCGGGCACACGCGAAACTCCGGACGTCCAGCCACGTGCCTGATGATCTCGCCGGGAAAGGCATAGAACGTCACGGTGCAGGCATCCGGCGGCGCGGGTGGCGAATAGGCCTCCAGCGCGCCCGCCTCGACCAAACGGTTGGCCGAACCCACCTGCATGCTCGGACAACACCCGCCCCCATTCTGCGGGTCGCTACCCGTCAGCACCAGATACGGATCGAGCTCCTCAATACACTGCAGCAGCAGCAGCCGCATCTCCTGTGAACCCTTGCGCAGCGCCTCTAACGCCCTCGCGTCAAGTTTCACAACCGCTTCAGCACCGGGTTCTCGGTTTTTGCCGGCACCTGCCGCTCCGGCATCCAGCGGCTCCAGAATACAGGCTACCCCACGTGTCCGGCAGGCGTCCAGATACGATTCGCATGAACAGGCTTCCGCTGCTTTTTCCGGTGACACGCGCAACAGCCCGCTGTGCGCCGCCAGCGAGGACGACACAAGCACTGTCACGCCCCGCCGCACCAATGATCCGTCGGACAGCACCAGCGCCCGAAAGGGGCCTGGGTAGACCGCCGCAACACGCGTCTCGGCCGCCCTGTGAACCCCTGAGAGGCAGGCGAGCAAGCGCCGACTGTCGGCATCAAAGGTGTTGCAATCGAACGGCGCCGGATCGCGGTCCAACAACGCCAACAACTCCGGCTCGGCTTCCGTCACAGACAGCACCTCGCGATACGGCCACAGCGTGTAAAGCTCGCCGGTCTTTTCGCACACGCGGATCGCGCCGACAATCAGGTGGCTGTCATCGTCCAGAACAGCTGCTGCACCCCCGCGATAAACCGCGCGTCGGCCCGTGTCGTAGCAGGGTCCCGCCTTGCCTTTGAGCGCGACGATCCGCACGGCCGTAAACTTTTCGATCACCGAAAAACGGATCGCGAACGCTCCCATCTCTTCGAGCACAGACAGACATTCCAAACGCTGTTCCCACAGACACACCACTTCCAGACAGCACCGCCACGACACTCGCGCAAACGCATCGCGCACCTCCGTTGCAGAGGGATCGCGCAGCGGTTCCACGTTGGACTGGAACACGCATTCATTCTCCTTTCGCTCTGGCCTCATACGCCTCCCTGCCGACGATGCCGACGAACCGTTGCCGTCAGTGCCCCGGCCAGTTCGCCGACGGAGGTTTCGTGCGTCAGCCGCCCCATGGAGATGCGCACCGTTCCCAGAGCCTCGGGCAGCGACAACCCAAGCGCCCGCAGTGCCCGCGAAGGTTCGGGCCGCGCCTCAGAACAGGCGGACCCCGTGCCCACGGCAAAGCCTTGCTGGTCGAGATCGGCCGCCAGCGCATGGCCATCAAGTCCCGCGAACGAAAGCGACACCAGCCCCGGCAGGCCAGTCGCCGGATCGCCGTTCACCCGGCAAGCCGCAGCCGCCGCGCGAACGGCCTCCGCAAGGCGGCAGGCCAACACCCGTAACCGCACCCCCTCGTGCGGCAGAAGCGCCAGCGACTGATCGAGCGCCGCAACCGCACCAGCCAGTCCGGGCAGATTCTCAGTGCCCGCCCGCAACCCGTCCTCCTGTTCCCCGCCCGCTAGCCAGCCGATCCCGCCGTCCCACTGCAGACCGACGCCGCCGCAGCCGCGCGGTCCACCAAACTTGTGCGCCGCGAACACATAGAATGCGCAGCACAGCTCCGACAGCCGCACGGGCAGATGGCCCACCGCCTGCGCGCCGTCCACATGACACAGCACACCGCGCTTTTCGCACACAGCGGAAAGGGCCGCAACGTCGTGGATCACACCGGTCTCATTCGCCACGTGAGAACAGCAGAACAGCCGCGTGTCGGGCTTCAGCGCGGCAGCCAAGGCGGCAGGCGTCACACGTCCCGCCCGATCCGGCACGAGCACATCCATTCTTTCCGCAAACAACCGCGACGTCTGCCATACCGACGCGTGGACATCCGCTGCCACCAGCAGGCGCGCCTTCGGGAAACGCGCCATGACGCTCCGGATCACCCAGTTGTTGGCCTCGGTCGCGCCGGACATCAGCACCACACGCCCGTCGGCAAAATCCAGACCGCGTGCGAACGCCGCCTTCAGCCGCCGCAGTTCCAGCGCCGCAGCCCGCCCTGACGCGTGTCCGGCCGACGGATTGCCGAACCAGCACCGCGCCGCCTCGGACTGTGCGACGAGCGCCTCGGGAAATGGCGGGGCCGAAGCCGCGTAGTCGAAATATCGCTTTTCATCGGCTGCCTCCGCTTTCATTCGCTTTCCCTCTTGTCGGAGGCCGCATCACGCTTTTCGAGGCTGAATGCAAGTGGGCTGCAAGGCGGCCCGCGCCGGACGCGTCACGCGCATCACGCGCTCGGATTGCCGCGAACAGCAGTTGACAGAAACCTCCAGCGCGTCACCGTCCGAATAGGCCGCCGCAACCTCTGCCGCCAGACGGATCGCCGCTTCATCGGCTTTCCCCTCCAGCAGCACCACCGGGCCCATGCATGCGGTCGCCTCGAACAGGAGGTCGCTTTCGCCGGCCCGCTGCCGTAAGGCGTCGCTCTCCGCTTCGTCCCGGCCGCAAACAATCTTGCTCTCTCCTGAGCGGAAATGCCGTCCGATCTTGAGCAGGCCGATATCCCGCATGCCTATCTTTTCACGATGGGCGAACAGATCGCGCAACTTGGCCGAGAAATTCTGGTCGGTCAGCAAGCACCCGCCTGCCGGACAGGCGAAGCCCCTGATTCCGTATTCCTCGGCTAGGGCGAGTTGTGGTTTACGGCTGCGCCCGTTCATGCCCAACAGCTTGTCACGGTCGATCCAGCCCTTTACCTCCGCCTCGGTCGGGGCCAAGTGTTGCGCCGACAGCGGACGTAAAATCTTGCCTTCCAGCCCAGACTCCTTCTCGATGATTTCCATGGCGCGGCGGTGCTGACTCATGGGCCGTTGGCCGATCACTTCGCCAGTAAACAGGAACGCAGCACCTATTTCATCCATGAAAGCCTTCGTTTTCCGAAGCATGAAAATCCGGCAGTCGATACACGGGTTCATACCGACCCCGTATCCGTGTTTGGGGTGGCGGACCACGTCGAGGTAGTCATCGCCTTTTCCAAACGTTTTAAGCTCTACCCCCATCTGGCGCGCCACCTCCGCAGCATGACAACAACCACCCGAATCGCACTGGCAAAACGGAGAAGTGAACTTGACGGCGATCACCTCGATGCCCATATCGGACACTAACCGTACCGCGAGCGTCGAGTCCAGCCCGCCCGAAAGCAATCCAATGGCTTTCATAAACAACTCCTGTTCTACATAACACGGGAAAAACCATCGGTCCTCCGCGCAACCCCCAAGACGCTCCAAGCGAGAAGGGGTCGCCCTTGCGCAGGTGCCGCCACTTTATTTGAGAGGCGGGTGTCACACGGGAAACTTGAACCTCTGTTCAAAGGGAAACGCGTCGTCGAGATGGCGAATGACCGGCTCGCCCTCCTCCGGCTGCCCCAGCACCTCGATCACATCAAACCGATAATATAAATGAGGAAACTTCGCCTTGCGCAAATAGGCCGCTGCCGCACGATTCAACGCATGACGCTTGTCCTTATCCACCGCCATCACGGGACGCCCGAACTCCTCGATCCGACGTGTTTTGACTTCGACGAACACCAACGTCTCGCCCGTGCGTGCCACGATGTCGATCTCGTCGCGCTTGTCCGGCCGCACATTGCGGCCCAACACCGTAAACCCCTTCGCTTTCAAAAAAGCGGCCGCCCGCTCCTCGCCCCACGCCCCCACGACCGCTGAACGCGGCAGCGGCTTTTCGCCGCTTCCGCCGGTCAAACGGCGCAGCCACACAGAGATGCTTGGCATCCGCCACCCCCGATTTATCGCCGCTTCATCCATAGATCGGCAAGCGCTCGTCCGACACGTCTTTGAGGAACGGCAGCGCCGCGTCTTTGCCCGAAAGCACCGGTGCCGTGACCGGCCAGACGATGCCCAAGGCGGGATCATTCCAGCGCAAACCGCAGTCGTCGCACGGATCGTAAAACTCCGAACATTTGTAAACAATCTCGGCGACCTCAGAAAGCACGTAAAAGCCATGAGCAAACCCGCCGGGAATGAAAAGCTGGTGGCTGTTCGCTTCGGACAACATCGCGCCGGTCCATTGACCGAAGGTCGGCGAGCCCCTGCGGATGTCGACCGCGACATCGTAGATCTCGCCGCGGATACAGAAGACGAGTTTGGCCTGCGGCCGATGCAATTGGTAGTGCAGGCCGCGCAAGACCCCTTGGCCCGAGCAAGAGCGGTTGTCCTGCACGAACACAGCACACACGCCACCCTCTTGGTAACGGGCGGCGTGATAGGTCTCCATGAAGAACCCGCGCGCGTCACGGAACACGTCAGGCACGCACAGCGTCACACCTTCCAGCTCTGTCGTCTTGAACCGTACCGGCATCGTACTCCTCTGTCCAGAAATTATGCGCGCCCCTGTGCCACACGATACCGCGCAATCAGCGCGTTCGTGGAGGCATCGTGACGCAACATCGGCTTCTCGCCCACAGTCAGTTCGCCAAGGATCTTCGTGGCCAACGCCTTGCCCAGTTCCACGCCCCACTGGTCAAACGAAAAGATGTTCCAGATGACACCCTGCGTAAACACTTTGTGCTCATAGAGCGCGATCAGCGCGCCGAACGTCTCCGGCGTCAACCGGTCGGCCAACAGCGTGTTGGTGGGATGATTCCCCTCAAACGTCTTATGCGGCACCAGTTTTTCCGGCACCCCTTCCGCTCGACACTGCGCAGCCGTCTTGCCAAACGCCAAGGCCTCGGGCTGCGCAAAAAAATGGGCCATCAGTTTGTCATGATGGTCGCCGACGGGATTGTGCGAGGAGCAGAACCCGATGAAGTCACACGGGATCATGCGCGTCCCCTGATGGATGAGCTGGTAGAAGGCGTGCTGGCCATTCGTGCCAGGCTCGCCCCAGACGATCGGCCCCGTGGCATAGTTCACACGCTTGCCCTGACGGTCCACCGACTTGCCGTTGCTCTCCATGTCGAGCTGCTGCAAATAGGCCGCCAATCGCACGAGATATTGGTCGTAAGGCAACACCGCATAGGTCTCCGCACCGTACCCGTTGGAGTAGAGGATTCCCAACAACCCCAGGATGACCGGCAAGTTGCGGCTGAACGGTGCCGTCGCAAAATGGCGGTCCATCTTGAAATAACCCTTGAGCATCTTCTGGAAGTTGCGCGGCCCTATCGACAGCATCAGCGACAACCCGACTGCGGAGGGCAGCGAGTAACGTCCGCCAACCCAATCCCAGAAGCCGAACATGTTGGCCGTGTCGATGCCAAAGGCCACGACCTTTTCAGCATGGCTCGAGACCGCCACAAAATGTTTTGAGACTGCCTGCGCATCGCCGAGTTTCTCGATCAGCCACAAGCGCGCGCTCAGCGCATTCGTCATGGTTTCCTGCGTGGTGAAGGTCTTTGAGACCACGATGAAAAGCGTCTGCTCGGGCTTCACCTCTCGCAACACCTCGGCCAAGTGCGTCGCGTCCACATTCGAAACGAAGTACATCGCCAGCGAGCGTTTGGCGTAAGGTTTCAACGCCTGACAAGCCATCGCAGGACCTAAATCAGAACCGCCGATGCCGATGTTCACGATGGCCTTGATGCGCTTGCCCGTGTGGCCCAACCACTTGCCTGTACGCACACGGTTGGAGAAGTCAGACATCGAGGCGAGCACGGCGTGCACATCGGGCATCACGTCCTGTCCCTTCACATACACCGGTCGGCCAGGACGATTACGCAAGGCCGTGTGGAGCACCGCCCGGCTTTCGGTCTCATTGATGGCTTGCCCGGCAAACATCGCGTCAATCCCTTTCTTCAGATCGCCCGCCTCGGCCAGCGCCAACAGCGTCTTCATCAGTGCGGGAGTGATCAAGTTCTTCGAATAGTCCAAGGTCCATCCTGCGGCCTCCACCGTGAAGCGGCCGGCACGCCCCGGATCGTTGGCAAACAACTCTCTCAAACGCAGATTGCGTGTCGCTTCAATTTGAGCCTCAACGTCTTTCCATGCGCCCGCGTTCATTTCAACCTCCTTTTCGTATTTGCGTCCGTCTGACATCACGTTCCATTTATAACCCTGCGCCTGTTACCTGACGCGCGGCCGATCCGTATGAAGAAATGTTTCTTTTCGTTGCCGGAAAGGGTAGCAAAGCCGATGCGGATGTTCAAGCACGGGAGGGCGCTACAAAAAAAATTTCCTCTGCCTGCGCCCTGCAAACACGGGGAGGTGAGAAACCAACTGACATCCGTAACAGGAGAGGGTATGCTATCTCGTTTTTCAAAACCCCCATGAGGCGACTATGGCTTTTGACAATGGCAACGTGAGTTTCCGGCTCTTCTATCTCCAGCACGCCTACGATTCCGGCTTGATCGACAGCTTCGCTCGACACGCCGCACCGCCGATCACCTCCCTCAACCGCGATCCCATCTCAGGCTGGGTCTCAGGCCGCCATCTGCTCGACCGCGCGTTGACCGAGGAGACGTGCGTCTTCGGCCCCTACCTATACGCCCAGCTCATGCGTGCCGAGAAGAAGGTGCCCGCCTCGCTGCTGCGCGCCTATCTCCACATGGAGGAGGCTGTTGAACTGCGCGCCCGCGACGTTGACGTCCTGCCGCACGCCGTGCGCGCCGAAGTCAAACAGCGCGTCGTCGAGTCGCTCCTGCCCACCTTGCCGCCGACCCTCAGCGGCATTCCGCTCGTGGTCGATTTCCGCAATGATTTGCTCCTCGCGAGCACGCTGTCCGCCAAGCAGATCGAGACCCTCGCGCCTGTTTTCAAGGAGACCGCCGGGACGCTGCCCATTCTGTTGACCCCCGAGACCGCCGCGCTCCGCCGCAAGCAGGTCAACGCCAACGACCTCGAACCCGTGAGCTTCTCGCCCGACACCTCTCTGGAACCTCCCAACGCGAGCACGCTCGGAATGGACTTTCTCACCTGGCTCTGGTTCATCTGGGAGAAAGAGGGCGGGGTCTTTCACCTGCCTGACGGACGCGAGGCCGGCATCATGCTCGAAGGCCCGCTCACCTTTTTCCGCGAAGGCCAGGGCGCACACGAGGCCGTTCTGCGTAAAGGCACGCCCATCAACAGCCGCGAGGCTGGAACCGCGCTTTTCTGCGGCAAGAAACTCAAGCGCGCCAAAGTCGTGATCGCGCAGAACGACAACGTTTTTTCCGCCACCCTCGACGCCGATTTCGCCTTCCGTTCGCTCAAACTGCCGAAGGGTGAACAGACGGATCCGGCAGGCCGTTTCCAAGAGCGCATGCTCTTGATCGAGACCTTCTGGAGTGCCTGGCTCACGCTTTACGACCGCTTCCTCGACATCCGCATTGACCCCCGGCAGTGGCCGAAGACGCTGGATGCCATGCGGCAGTGGATCGCCCACATCGGCCCTCCTCTCACGGAGGAATAACCCCGCCGCATGAAAAGCGACCCCGTCTCCCCGCAAGGCCGGCACACCGTCACCATCGGCGCGGTCACGCTCGTCATGGAGACGCCGCCCGACCTCGACACCCTGTTGGACAAAGCCGCCGCCGCACACCCGCAAGCGGTCGACGCCATTCCCTACTACGCCGTCCTGTGGCCCGCGGCGTACGGCCTTGCGCATTATCTCTGGGAACACCGCACGGAACTTTCCGGCCAACACATGATCGAACTGGGGTGCGGGCTTGGCCTTCCCTCCATCCTTGCGGCGCGCCTCGGCGCACACGTCCTCGCCACAGATTTCCATCCCGACACCGGCACATGGCTCACGCACAACGCCACGTTGAATTACGTCACGCTCGACTATACGCAGCTCGATTGGAACGTCTTTCTCACAGCCCCCTCACCCGTCCTGCCGCCTAACAGCATCATCATGGGCAGCGACCTGCTTTACGAGCGCCGCCACATCCCCGCGCTGGTCTGCGCCCTCCACGCACTCTGCGCGCCCGGAGGCCACGCGGTGATCTCGGATCCAGGGCGCGACAACCTCGACCTCTTCGTTTCCAGCATGGAGAAGAACGGCTGGCACCACACCCTGCACGCCGAAAGCGACATCTATGTCTGCCGCTTCGACCGCATCTGACACAGGGCTCTAGCGGGAGTCCCGCAGATCACGAATTATCCATAAACAGTATGACAGTGTTTCCAACCGTTCGCCTTTGTGGTTTAATACGTGGCACCTGCTTGCAAGATTGTCGGAAGTCATCATGAGGATACCTATGAAACTGACCTTATCCCTCCTCTCTGCCCTGCTGCTGGTGCCTCTGGCCGCGCCGCAGGCGGCTGAAACCCAGTCGGTCAAACCCAATGTTGTCATCATCTTCATCGACGACATGGGCTATGGTGACATCGGTCCGTTCGGCGCGACCAAACAGAAGACGCCGCAGCTCGACCGCATGGCGCGCGAAGGCATGAAATTCACGAGCTTTTACGCCGCGCCGGTATGTTCGGTTTCGCGGGCGCAGTTGCTGACCGGCTGCTATGGCGCACGCGTTTCGGTCCCGGCCGTTTACGGACCCGGCGGCAAGGAGGGGCTCAACCCCGCGGAGCACACCCTCGCCGAGCGGCTGAAAGAACACGGCTACGCCACGATGTGCATCGGCAAATGGCACGTCGGCGACCAGCCGGAATTCCTGCCTACAAAACAGGGGTTTGACCGTTACTTCGGCATCCCTTATTCCAACGACATGCAAAAGAAGGCCAAGCAGACCGGCGAACAGGTGGTGCCGCTGCTGCGCGACGACACGGTCGCCGAGCTGCTCACCGACGCTGCCCAGAGCCGTATCGTGGAGCGCTATACCGAGGAAGCGATCGGGTTTATGCGCGCGTCGAAGGACAAGCCCTTCCTGCTCTACTTCGCGCATACCGCGGTGCATACGCCGATCCATCCCGGCGCGGCCTTTGCGGGCAAGTCCGCCAACGGCCGTTTCGGCGACTGGGTGGAAGAGGTGGACTGGAGCGTAGGCCGCGTGCTCGACACGCTGCGCGAACTGAAGCTCGACGAACGCACGCTCGTGGTCTTCACCAGCGACAACGGCCCTTGGTTGATCAAAGGCAGCGACGCCGGCAGCGCGGGCCCGTTGCGTGGCGGCAAGGGCAGCACATGGGAAGGCGGCGTGCGCGTGCCGACTCTGTTCCGGTGGCCGGGAAAGATCGCGCCGGGCAGCGTGTGCGACGCCGTCGCCGGAACCATCGACCTCCTGCCCACGGCCGTCGCGCTCGCCGGCGGCACCGTGCCCGCCGAGCCGGTCATCGACGGCCGCGACCTGTCGCCGCTCCTGTTCGGCAAGAGCACGCAGTCGCCGCGTGAGGCGCATTACTACTTCCGCAGCTACAGCCTTGAGGCCGTGCGGCAAGGCCCGTGGAAACTCGCCTTCGCCCCGCAACATGAAACGATGGGCAAGGGTGTGCTGCCCGACGCCGGCGGGACTGCGCCGCGCCTCTACAATCTGGACCAGGAAATCGGCGAGAGAACCAACCTTGCTGACAAGCACCCCGACATCGTCGTGAAGCTTCAGGCGCTCGCCGCGAAGATGGATGCCGAGATCGGAGGCAAGAGCCCCAAGGCCCGCCGTCCTGCGGGCGAGGTCGCAAAGCCTCAGACGCTCTACCCGACGGAAGCCAACAAGCCGCGCAAGGATAAACCAGCGAAGGCCGCGTGATTGTCAAATCAAGTCAACCCCGGGCAACGGGCAGCCATCCCCAAACAGGCTGTTACTGAGACCCTAAGATGTACTTCTCGAGGTTGCGGATCAGTGCGTCCTGCTCGGAGGCCACGAACTTAACCAAGTCGCCAATCGAGATGATGCCAACAATCCGTTCCTGACTGTCGATCACCGGCAAGTGGCGGATACGTTTCTGCGTCATCAGCGCCATGCACTCGTCCACCGTGTTCTCCGGCGATGCGGAAATCACCTTCTTGGACATAACGGAGCGCACCTGCACATCGTTGGGCGACTTGCCGGCAAGGATCACCTTGCGCAAACAGTCGCGCTCGGCAAAAATCCCCACGATCTTGCCGCTCGCATTTAAAACGAGGAGCGATCCAATGTTCTTCGTGTCCATCAACTGGATCGCTTCGAAGACCGATGTCGTGGCCGAAATCGTACTGATTTCGTGGCCCTTATGCATGAGAAGCTGATTAATCGATATAGTCACTTCACGTTCCTCCTTGTCTTTGTACGGTGTTGCCGACGTGTAAGTCATCCGAGAACCGCTTCGCGCACGTCTGGCAGAACCAGCGAAAAGGGCGCGAGACATTCACAAAACCATTTGTCGCAATGACCGGACGAAACAACTCTCAGAATCACCATCGTTAGTTTACGACATCCCTCGCCAACGGGTCAATCCCTCATATTAACAGATACACGTTTTCTGTTGAGGGTGTGTGTCAGGAAAGTGACAGGATTCTCTGAAAGTACTTGCCGCACGGTTGCCGCCCTGTTATAGTTATATATATTTAATCTATAACTAGGAGGTGGCTATGTCGCTTGCAACGCTGACGGCGAAGATCATCGGGAG
>CAZXVN010000534.1:0-9108 GCA_964643945.1 uncultured Lentisphaeraceae bacterium
GGAAGACGCACATGGCGCCGCCGCTGGCCTTGCTGGTGCTGGGCGCGCTGACGCCCCGCCGCCATCGCGTGACGGTGGTGGACGAAAACGTGCAGCCGCTGGATTGTCACGATGCGCCGGATCTGGTGGGCATTACGGTCAAGGCCGACACCTTTCTGCGGGCTGCACGCCTTGCAGCCGACTACCGGCGGCGCGGTATTCCCGTGGTCATGGGAGGCCTCCACCCGACGGCCTGCCCTGAGGAGAGCCTGGGCACGCGGCATGTCATGTTCATTGATTATTCTGTATCGCAAATTTGGCAGGCCGCCTCGGTGTTGGGACATCTGGTCGGCATGCGCAATCTGGCGCGTCTGGGGAAGCGGGTGGCCTACGGTGGCGAGCCCGCACGCTTGTCTTGAACCGTAAACGCCTTTGCTTTCGGGACAGGATGGCGATATGATACAAGCGATGTTTGAACGACCTTTCAGACAAGTGACGAAGCGGCTGACCGGGCATGCTGTTTGGCGTGGCGCCGTGTGCCTGAGCGCGGCGGGATGCGCGGTGCAACTCGCGGGGCCCGCGTGGCTGGCGGGACGGGTGCCGTCGCTAAGCCCGTTCACTGCGCTCCTCGCCGTGGCGGCAGGTGCGGGCGGGTTTTTTCTGCTGGGTGCTGCGGCGATTGCGGCGGCGTGCGTCTTCTCGCCGCGCGTGTTTTGCCGCTGGCTGTGTCCGGTGGGGACCTGTCACGACGCCATAACCTGCCGCATGCCGAAACAGGCGTGGCTCGGACGTTTGCCGCAGATCGGCTTAGGGGTGCTTTTCGTCGGGTTGGGGGCGGCGTTGGCAGGCTACCCGCTTTTCGGCTGGCTCGACCCGCTGGCACTCTTCAATGCGGCGTTCGGCGTGGCGCGTACGCCTCTCGGCCTGTGGGACTGGATCGCGGCGGCGGGGCTGCCGCTGCTGCTGGTGTTGTCGCTACTCGCGCCAGGGCTGTGGTGCGGCAAGCTCTGTCCGTTGGGTGCGTTGCAGGATCTGGCGCGTTTCCCCTTGCGGCAGACAGCGGCAGGTGCCGTGCGGGAAAAAGAGGTTGCCGCGCTCAGCCGGCGAACGTTTCTAGGCTTGGGCGTGGGGGCGGGGTATCGGCTGGTGTTGCCGCCGGGGCGCGAAACGTGTGTAAAAGTGATCCGCCCCCCAGCCAGCGGCAGGGCCGCGCGGTTCACGCGGTTATGCGTACGGTGTGGCACCTGTGTGCGAACCTGTCCGGGCGGCATTCTGCGGTTCGGCGGCGTGGGGGCGGGTCTGGCGGGCGTGTTAGCACCGGAGGTGTTCTTTGAAAACGACTACTGTCACCCGGACTGCACGGCGTGTGGACAGGCGTGTCCGAGCGGCGCGATTCAAAAGTTCTCGGCGGAGCACAAGTTTGCGCAGCCGCTGGGCGTAGCCAAGCTGAACGAGGCCGACTGCTTACTGGGGCAGAACCGCGAGTGCGGCGCGTGTGTGGGTGTTTGTTCGCAAGAGGCGCTGATTCTGACGTGGGACCCGGTGGAGATGATCAGCCGCGTGGTGGTGAATGAAAAGACGTGTACGGGATGCGGGTATTGCGAATATGTGTGTGTGAGCACACCCAAGGCGATCATCGTGAAAGCGCTTTCAAGGTAACAGGGTTCGGGATTCACGGCTGGAGAGGTTCACGGTGCAGCGGTTGAGGATTCGTTGGGTAAGTTTGTAGGAGGTAAAACATGAGACGGGAAGTGAAAACAACGGCGTTCGGACGGTACACGCGGTTTGTCCGAAAGGACCTGTGGGAGCTGCGCTCCCATGAATTACCCTGGCATCAGCGATCCGGGGTCCATGCGTTGCGGCTGGCCAGTCTCGTGGTGACCGGGTTCCGGCGCAACCAGTGCGCGTTGCATGCGGCGTCGCTGACTTTCTTTTCGCTGATGGCGCTGATTCCGGTCTTGGCATTAACGCTGGCGATGGCGCGCACGTTCGGCGGCGCGGAACTGGCCAGGACGCAAATCAACAAGCACCTCAACGACATGATGGCGCAGATGGAGCAGGCCGTGGAGGTCCAGACCGTAGCGGAGGACGCGACCGAGAAAAAGGCAAAGGCTGAGGTGACCAAGGTCTTTTCTACACAGGTACGCGAGATCGCGGATAAGCTGTTCGCTCAGATCAACCAGCTCGGTTTCGGCACCTTGGGCGGCATCGGCGCGGTGATGCTGATCTGGACCGTGATCGGCGTGCTGGGCAAGGTGGAGTCGAGTTTCAATCAGGTCTGGGGCGTGGAGAAGCCGCGGCCGCTGGCGCGTAAGTTCGCGGACTACCTGAGTGTCATCCTGATCCTGCCGTTTTTGATCACAGCGGTTTCGACCGTACCCGTGGTGAAGATGATTACCCAAGCGATGGATCAAACGGTAGGCGGACCGGCGGCCGAGTTCTTTCAGACGATATTGAAAGCCGAATTCCTCAAAACCGGCATCACACTCACGATCGGCACGTTGACCTTCGCGTTTCTGCTCGGCTTCATGCCGAATGTGCGGGTGAAAGTGGTCCCTGCGCTGGTAGGTGGGTTTGTGACCACCGTGCTGTTCGGCGGCTGGCTGAAACTCTGCGCGATGCTCCAGGTGGGGATCGCGGGCTACAGCGCGTTGTACGGCGGTTTCGCCGTGTTGCCGATCCTGCTGATGTGGGTCTACACCAGTTGGCAGATCGTCCTGCTGGGCTCTGAGCTTTCGTTTGCGGTGCAGAACCGCGACACCTATGTGCTGGAGCAGAACGCGGCTGGAGCCAGCATGCGGGCGAGGCTGCTGCTGGCGCTGACGCTCTGCGCGGAGACCGCGCGACAGGCACGCGAACCGGATGACGGTGGGCCGTTTGCGGCCGAAGCCTTCGCGAAACAACGCGGCATCCCGTCCCGCTTCGTAAAGGATATCCTCGATGACCTCGTGCGCAATCAGATGCTGGCAGAGGTGGCCAACCGGCCCGGCGAATATCTCCTTTATCGCTGCGGCAACAGCATCACGATAGCGGACATCACGAAAGTGCTGCTGGACGACGGTGCGCCGATCGAGGCCTTGGGGCTGAACAACCTCAGCGCCTCAATCCTCGCCTTCAGCAAGAAACTCGACGAAACGATCGATGCCGCACTGTCGATTCCCGTCGCGCAGGTGTAAGGCTTACAGGTTACCTGCGACAGGTGAAGAAAAAGACTCGTCGCGCAAACACCTTTTGTGTTTCCAAACCGCAGCGTTTTTGGTTTGATTAATCCCGTGGATGATAAAGCAAAACGTTTAATCGTCAACGCCCTCACCTTCGGACGTGTCCCTCTTGTCGTTCTGTTCATGGGGTTGGCTATCATTCACGCGTATACACCCCACGCCTGGTGGCTGGCGGTGACGGCCACGGTGTCACTCGGCCTCGCCTCACTCACTGACCTGTATGACGGTAAGCTGGCGCGCAAATGGAATGTGGTCAGCAAATTCGGCGCGATGGCCGATCCGCTGATGGACAAGGTTTTCTACCTCGTGGTTTTCCCGACGCTGCTTTGGTTACTCGGGCGGCAACCCGACGAAGCCGTACACGCGCTGGTGATGCTGGTTTTCACCGTGCTCTACATCCTGCGCGACCAATGGGTCACCTTTTTACGTTCGGTAGGCGCGATGTATGACGCCGACTGCCGTGCCAACTGGCTAGGCAAGTTCCGTACAGCAGCCAGTTTTCCTTCGGCCTGCGTGATTTACGTCTACGCCTCGCTCCACCTCTTTTTTCTGCCCCAAGCGCTAATCTTTGTGATCGAAGCGCTTCTCATCGGCATCAACGTCTGGTCGATCATCGTCTACACCCAGCAATATTTGCCTTATCTCAAGAAGGCCCTGCGGTAATCTGCGGGAAGCGGTTGCGGCTGGCAGGCGGAATCTCCACCGCCTTTTTCCGATAATTCTCAGCCAAAAAAGATTCTTGTCTCCCCTGTTGACACGGATTAGGTAATTTGGTAATTTAATACCGATTTAGCAAAAGGCAGGCGGTTTCCTATGCTCGGACTGTTGAATATCTCTGAGGCGATGTCGATTGCGCTACACACCTGTTCGTGGCTCGCGGCCGATACGGAGAACTACAGCTCAGCCCGTTTTCTTTCCAAGAAGCTGGGCTTCTCCGCACATCACTTTGCCAAAGTCGTGCAGCAACTCGCGCGTGCGGGTATCCTTGAGACCGAGCGCGGCCCGTCTGGCGGCGCCCGTCTGGCGCGACCGCCGTCCGACATCTCCCTTTTTGAAATTTACGTCGCCGCAGGTGGCGTGCCCGAATACACCGGCTGCCTCTTGAAGCACACCATCTGCAAAGGCCATGGATGCCCCTTGGGCAAGCTGATGGCCCAAGAGAACAAGCGTCTCGTCAGCCTATTGAAACGCGTCACGCTCGCGATGATCGTGCGTACACGCAAGCCCGCCAAGTAGACCGCCCGATAAAGGAAAGCATGACATGAAACGTAAGATCGTCACGATCGACCCGAAACTCTGCACGGGCTGTGGCCTTTGCATCAGTGCCTGCCACGAAGGCGCGCTGCAACTCGTGGACGGCAAAGCCAAACTGGTGTCCGACAGCTACTGCGACGGGCTCGGCGCCTGCCTGCCTGAATGTCCGACCGGCGCGATCAAGATTCTCGAGCGTGAGGCCGCTCCGTTCGACGAAGCCGCCGTGGCTGCGCAGCAACGTGCTGGACACCCGGCGACGAGCACAGGCGCGGCACCCGTGCCACATCAGCCGGTCGCCACGGGCGGGACGCCCGAGCCTCAACCGTCGCTGGCATGCGGCTGTCCCGGAAAGATGGCCAAAACCCTTGTCCGCCCCCCCCTGGCCGTCGAGGGTGCTCCGGAGCCTGAGGGTGCTTCGGCCGCTACTTCGCAGCTGGTCAACTGGCCGGTGCAGATCAAGCTCGTGCCGATCAGCGCGCCGTACCTCAAGAACGCCGCGCTGCTGATTGCGGCCGACTGCACAGCCTTCGCGTATCCCGACATTCACCGCCGCTTCATGACCCGCAAGGTCACGTTGATCGGCTGCCCCAAGCTGGACGAGGTCAACTACGCGGAGAAGCTCACGGCGATCCTACAGGCGAACGATATCCGTAGCGTCACCGTGCTGCGCATGGAGGTCCCCTGCTGCGCAGGTATCGCCCACGCCACCCAACAAGCGTTGCTCAACAGCGGCAAGATGATTCCCTGGCATGTGGTCACGATCTCCACCGACGGCACCATTCTCGACGAGTAACTGTTCTGCGCCGCACGTAGCGGCGTTTGGCTTTACACGCACACAAAAAACCCAGACCAAGGAGAAGTATCATGAGCGAGATGTTTTGTTTCCAATGCGAACAAACGGCGGGCGGCAAAGGCTGCACCCGCAGTGGCGTCTGCGGCAAAAAACCCGAAGAAGCTCGGCTGCAGGATGAAATCACCGCCGGCATGATCACGCTGGCCCGCGCCCTCGACGGCAAACCCGCCTGTCCGGGATGCGAAGCGCTTTTCATGGACGCGCTCTTCATGACCGTCACCAATGTCAACTTCGATAACGCGGTCCTCACCGCCATGCGCGACCGCATCCTGCGGGCGGTAGAGAAGTCCGGCGGGGCGCCCGCGTTCAAACCGGACGACCTCTTTCACGGTAATCCGGATATCGTCTCGCTGCGCTCCACGTTGCTCTTCGGCCTGCGCGGCATGGCCGCCTACGCGCACCACGCCCGCGTGCTGGGCAAGACAGACCCTGATGTGTCGGGCTGGTTCCAGAAGGGGATGAAGGCCCTCGGCGACGACCATAGCGTCGAAGAGTGGCTCGGGTTGATCCTCGAGTTCGGTTCCGTGAATCTGAAGTGTATGGGCCTGCTCGACGCCGCTCATACCGAGACGTATGGTCATCCGGCGCCGACCCCCGTCTCCACCCACTGCGACAAAGGGCCTTTCATCGTCGTCACCGGTCATGACCTGCACGACCTCAAGATGTTGCTGGAGCAGACCGACGGCAAGGGTGTCAACGTCTACACCCACGGCGAGATGCTGCCCGCGCACGCCTATCCGGAGCTCAAGAAGCACCCGCAGCTCAAGGGCAACTTCGGTACCGCGTGGCAGAACCAGCAAAAGGAGTTTGACGGCCTGCCTGGCGTCGTGCTCTTCACGACAAACTGCATCATGCCGCCCAAGCCCTCCTACACCGCCAACCTGTACACCACGGCGGAAGTCGGCTGGCCCGGCGTCGCACACATCGGCGCGGATGCGGACGGCAAGAAGGACTTTTCCGCCCTGATCGCCCACGCGATCAAGCTCGGCGGCTGGCAGGAAGCGGTCAAAGGCGAACCGCTGCTGACCGGGTTCGGTCACAATGCGGTGCTGTCCGTGGCCGACAAGGTGGTGGCGGCGGTCAAGTCCGGTGCGGTCAGGCACATCTTCCTGGTGGGCGGATGCGACGGTGCCAAACTCGGCCGCGACTACTACACGGAGTTCGTGGAGAAGGCGCCGAAAGACACGCTCATCCTCACGCTGGCCTGCGGCAAATACCGCTTCAACCACCTGCAGGCCAAGCTGGGTGACATCGGCGGCATTCCGCGTCTGCTCGACATGGGCCAGTGCAACGACGCCTACTCGGCGGTGCAGATAGCCGTCACGCTCTCCCATGTGTTCGGCTGTGGCGTGAACGACCTGCCGCTCTCGCTCATCCTCTCCTGGTATGAGCAGAAGGCGGTCTGCATCCTGCTGACGCTGCTGGCGCTCGGGATCAAGAACATCCGCATCGGGCCCAGCCTGCCGGCCTTTGTCTCACCGACGGTGCTGAACGTGCTGGTCGATAAGTTCGGCCTCACGCCCATCAAAACGGCGGACGAAGACCTCAAGGCGATCCTCGGCTAAACGGGATTTGGCCAAGGCCAATACGGTGCGCCCTTCACCGGGCGTGCCGTTTTTTTCAAACCCTCCTTCAGGAGACGTGGACTCTTCGGTCACACCTCCCGCTTGCCCGTGACGGAGCCACGGAGCCGAGCCACGGAGCCATGCGGCCATGCGTTTCCATGTTGAAGCGCACAGTCACGCATGATACATTTACTGTCATTTACTGGACCGTAGCATCCGGAAATCACCCAATGAAGACATCTGTTCAGTCCCAACAAAAGTCGAAGCGAAAGGGGACTTATCGTGTTCCGACCGCTCCCCAATGTGCACAGCTCAGGGAGGTCAAAGAGGCTTTTGTGGTTGCTGGTGAAATAATCAAGGAACTGCCCACTGCAGACAATAAGAAGGGGGCGGTCGACAAGATGCTACGTGCGAACGGACTCTTCCGCAATCTGCCGTGGCCTAAGCCATATGATACGACTTCACACCGCTTACATCTAGGCGATGCACGTGAGATGTCTTGGATGAGCGACGAGAGCGTACATTTGGTCGTCACTTCTCCCCCATACTGGACTCTCAAAGAATATGAGAAGGCACCCGGTCAACTCGCCGAAATCGAAGACTATGAGTTGTTTCTTCACGAATTGGATAAGGTGTGGAGGGAGTGCGCACGCGTTCTTGTGCCCGGCGGTCGGATCTGTTGCGTTGTGGGTGACGTTTGCGTCCCTCGCAAATGTGGTGGTCGGCACTTTGTGATGCCGTTGCACTCCGATATCCAAGTTCGTACACGCAAGCTTGGCCTCGATTGCCTGACGCCCATTCTCTGGCAGAAGATCGCCAACGGCGTAACCGAAGCCGAGGGGAACGGAGCGGGGTTTTATGGGAAACCTTACCAACCGGGAGCAATCGTAAAGAATGATGTGGAGTACATCCTGTTTTTGCGCAAGGGCGGCAGTTACCGCTCACCGTCGACGCTCCAGCGCGTTCTTTCCATGTTGACGAAAGAAGAGATGCAGACTTGGTTGCGCTCCTCTTGGTCAGACATCCGGGGCACATCCACCCGTAATGGCCACCCAGCTCCATATCCTGTTACGCTTGCGGAACGGCTGATAAAGCTCTACTCGTTCGTGGGCGATGTTGTGCTCGATCCGTTTGCCGGTACGGGCAGCACCGCCCTGGCAGCATTAGCAGCGGGGCGCAATAGTGTCGCGAATGAAATCGAGCCGCGTTATTTCCGTATGGCACTTGATAAACTCAAATTCGCTGTTGAGCGAAGCCAGTTGTTCGGCCCAATCAACTCCTCGCTTGTTGTCGATCAGGACTGAAACCATGTCAGACTTCACACTGCTTCGCACATTCCAAAGCTTGTTTGAGGGTCGGCG
Organism: uncultured Lentisphaeraceae bacterium; assembly: GCA_964643945.1. Lineage (GTDB taxonomy): Bacteria > Verrucomicrobiota > Kiritimatiellia > RFP12 > UBA1067 > JAHFSX01. Next base: position 8,234 of record CAZXVN010000534.1, read on the forward strand.
CTACCTGCACAGGAACTCCGCCTTGGGGGATCAGGTTGCGTGTCAGTTGTATGAAGACCTTGTTGCCCTTGGAAAATCTGTAGCCTTGGTACAACGGGCCGAACAGAGAGAATGTGTTGTCAACCTGCGGAATCAAGCGATAGGGAAGAAAGTCCGGCGTGGCGACGGAACTTTCGGAGAACTTGTTCCCACAGCAGTCGCCATCACTGCCAGTGGTTTTCTGGTTGCCCGGGGTTCGGTGGCAAATATTCAGATTGGTGCCGAGACCAAAGTGTTGGCGAAGGCCATGATCAAGCAAATAGATCGTGTAATCGGCGATCTCGTACGTCAAGCGGATGAGTTCAAGAAGACGGGGGGTGATCCCATTACTGTGGCGTTTGTCGGCATCAACTACGCAACAAGCTACACATCATATGAGGGTGATCGGGCTTATCCAACGGACGGCAGTAAAGAAAAACACCCGATTCAAGAAGCCGCCGATGCGTGCAACCGGATTCGACATAACGCCGCACCCGCTTTTGACGAACTTCAGTTGTTGCCGTTTCGCGCAACCAACACATCTCCGTATCCCTTTGAATGGGTTGCCTATGACACCACCCGCATGGAATATGCGGCCCTGTTGGTCCGAGTCTCACGGGAATACGACCGCCGGTTCCGCCATTAGGGTGAATGCCTTGTAGAGATCTCTCGGCAGAACAGTTTGCGCAGAGCTAGGGATTGAAGAATTACGTATCCTAGCCGGACTTTCGCTATTCGACCCTGAAAACAGGTTTTTTAGGGGTGCTGGTCTTCAAAAACACCAATGTTTTTAAGGTTTCCAGCCTCGGAAACCGGTTGGCTACAGACCTTGCCCCTTTACCGCGGCGTGACGGCGG
>CAZXVN010000535.1:0-3883 GCA_964643945.1 uncultured Lentisphaeraceae bacterium
GGAGCCGCGGAAGTCGACGAGCAGAACGGACGCGCCGAGATCGAGGAGCGCCTTGGCTTCCGGTATGAGGCAGTCTTTCTGCCTGGCGTAGCCGTGGAAAAGGATGACGAGCGGCGCCTCTGCCCCCCGGCCACAGTACCAGGCGGACAGGGTCACCCCGTTCCAGCCGTCGATGTAAAGGGCTCGGCAGTCCTCACCGAGCGCCGAAGGCGGCCGGTCGCCGGCCGGTCGCGGGACGTTGATGCCGGAGAGGAGCACCTTGAGTTTGGCCGCAAGGGAAAGTCCCTCCGGTCTGGTTGTCCGCCGGCCTCCGGGCGAGAAATGCGTCATCGTAGAGGCGTGGTTGTAGGCGAGGACGTTGAGCATGCCGAAGCCTGCGACGGCTGCGGCGAGCAGCGCCAGCAAACGGCATTTTGTCTTTCTCTTCATTGTTGAGAACCTGCTCAAAACAGTGCGGCGCAGTTGGCCTGTAAGCCTTCTGCGCCGCACTCCAGCATCTGTCCGTTCAGACAACCCTTAGGGCGTCTTGATAACCCGGAAGAACTTGCTCTCGGCATCACGCGGCGAGATCAACTGGTAGAACCAGGCGTTGGAACTGACGAACCCGGATCCGATATTGTACCAGCCGTCAGGATTATTCAGCAGATCGATGGCCTGGAACTGATGCCGCACGCCCATCGCATCGGGGAAATAGCCCAGTTCGAACGCGGGCAGGAAGGTCACCATGTTCGTTCCCGGATACGATTCCTTGCTCAGCGGGTCGCTGCCGGCCTGGAGTTCGGCGCCGTCCCAGACGCCGTCGCCGTCGGTGTCCTTCACGTTCGGATTTGTCCCGAGCGCCTTTTCCTGCTCGTTCGTAAGCCCGTCGCCGTCGGCGTCACCGGAACCGCTCTGGGCGCTGATGGATCCGAACTTCTCGATTTCCCACGCGTCCGGGAGCCCGTCGCGGTCCACGTCAATGCCGCCCTTCAAGTCGTCGATCGAGGCGCGCAGCAGGGCTGCCGTATACTTCGGATTGTGCACGCCTAAGCTGCCGTCGTCGTTGACGAAGTTCCAGTTGTAAGAGGCCGCCCGCAGGTTGTAGGGAGCGCTACTCGAGACGCTGACGGAGACGCCGTTCGAGGGCGGCAGCATCAGGGCCAACTGGAACATCATGTCGCTGATTTCCTTCTGTACGCCTTCAATAACCCCGTCCTGGTCGTAGTCCACGCCGCCAAAGTTGAAGCTTTCGATCTCGCCGTGGCACTCGACACAGGCTTCGGTCAAATGCACCGTTGAAGTGGCATTGGTCCAGCCGATCATGAAGGTGTGCCCGCCGACCTTATTGAGAGCGTTCGTGTTCATGCCCGCAGGAGTCTCCTGCATGTGACAGGTGACGCAGGTGTCTTCCACGACATCCCAGTGGCGGGACGATGGCATCGACATTCCGTACTGGATGGCGTTCGTGCCGAACAGCATGTCGCCCTGTACGCCGTGATGCGGCGCAGTCGACGTTTGGACCCTGACATTCGCGTCGTAGCGGTCATGGTGACACTTCATGCAAACAAGTCCCGCGCCGCCCTTGGTGACGACATTGCTGTTCGCGAAGGTCACGGACGAGAAGGAGCGGAGCTGGCCCTCGCCCATGCCCTTGGAGTGGGGGTCGTGGCAGGCGGCGCAGGTGACGCCTTCGTTACCGGTTCCGCGCGTTGTGACCACTTTACCGTTGGAATCCACACCGGGGTCGTTGGCGTCAATAAAGCCCGTGGTGCTGTGGCAGGGGGCGCAGGAGCCGGTACCGCGGAACACATAACCGGAGGCATGCAGGGTCTGACCCCACTCGTAATTTTTAACATGGTGGGTCATGCTGTCGTGGCAGAAACCGCAGTTGCCGGCGCTCAGCGAGATGCCGATTCCACGGCCGACCATGTTGGTGCTTCCGCCGCCCAGCATGTGCCGGTACCCAGGCCCGTGGCAGCTTTCGCACTGAATGTTCGCTTTGACCTTCAAGGTCGATGGCATGGTGTCCCAGTTGTTGGACGCGGCGACGACGTTAGCCAAATTCGTCGGCCAAGCCCAACCGGTCTCGATCATAACGTCGTCAAAACCCCCGTTGGTCGCAGACGCTGTCTTGTCGTAACCGAGGACATGGCACGAGGCGCAAGTCACCTTGAAGCCAGAACCCGCTTCGCCGTTGATCTTGCGCGTGAACGCGGAGGAATGCTGCGTCTGGATGAAGGTGGCAACCTTGTCAGGGTGGCACATCTCGCAGCCAAATCCCTCGTCGGAGTACATCCCCTGGTACTTCGAGCCGAAAAGGGTGTTGGTGACCGAAATCGTCTTGGATGCCGTCTTGATGGTTGCGACGACTTTATAGTCGCCCCTGAGAGTGGATCCCACAACATCCGGCACAAACATCGAGCGTCCGGCGACATCAAAAGAGCTGACGTCACCGCGGTCGTAGGTGGGCAGGCTGGTCAAGGGGCTTGCCTGAAATACGGCGACGGAATTGGTCGGCTTGGCGAGCAGCGTCCAAACCACCTGCGTCACGACTGTGCCCTTGGTCACAAGAACTTCCAGGTAGGCGGGCTGCCCGATACCCACATTGGCCACGCCGTTGGCCAGTTGAGTTGTGTTCGTCAGTCCATACGTCTGGATTTCCCCCGGCGTCAGGGGGCGCGTGTTGATCTTCACCGTCTGGGCGAGCGCGCTCCACGACCCAAAAACAAAGGCTGCCGTCAAAACCAGCGCTTTGACGATACGACGGTTAACACTCAGGTTTGACATATCCGCCCGACCGGGTTCACTTTTTCTCATCGATGAACACTCCTTTTTATCATGACTCAGAAACACCGTAATCCGTCCCGCACGCGACTCGTTTCCCATACCTGCCCGCCTAAAAGCCTCACGTTGAACGGTGCCTTCCTCTGCGGGGCACCTTGTTCCTGGCGAGTCCCAATTCGTTCTGGTGATCACCATATCATGGCGCACAGGTTTCCGGCAAAGTGGATAAATCTACGAATTATCGGATGGTTCTGATTCAGGGTCTCCCGTTGCTCCCGTTGGTCACGAACATAGGCGTTGAAACGGTCGGCGGAGAAGCGTATAATCACGATTTTCTGTGTGGAAACCCGTCGTGCCGCGGCAAGATCGACCTGCCAGCCGTTCGGAGAATCGGAATGGATTAGATGATTGAACGCACCCTTGCTGTTCTGGGCGTCGCCTGCTATGTGGCCTCATCTTTGCTGGCGGTCGTCGCACTGTTCGGGCCCCGGCCCAGAGGAGAACGTGCGGCCCTTGCACTCATGACCGTGGGCGGAACAGCCCTCGCCAGCGTGCTCGTTTTCCGCTGGTTGCAAGCCACTTCCATTCCCGTTTTCAGCCGCTTCGAGGCGCTGACCTGTTATGTGCTCGCTCTCAGCGGCGCTTATCTGATGCTGGCCGCGTACCGTTACATGCGCGGCATTGCGGGCATTCTCATCCCCTATGCCACCGTCGTTCTCCTCGGGGGGATCTCGACCCTCGCGATGGACGCCGGGACGCCGGTGCCGATGGGTGGTCCGTGGCTGGCGTTGCATGTTGTAACGGCCTACGTGGCGTACGGCGTGTTCACCTTGGCCAGCATCCATGCGGTGGTTTACCTGATGCAGGACAGCAACCTCAAGCACAAGCGGCTGGGCGTTGTGTGGGAGCGGCTTCCCTCGCTCGAAACCCTCGACCACATCATGAGCCGGCTTGTGGGCATTGCCTTTCTGCTGCTCACCGTCGCGATCGTGCTGGGCTTCGTGCTGATACACGCGAGCGGAGGCGGCGACAAGTGGGTGACAGATCCGAAAGTGCTGGCGACCATTGCCATGTGGATCATGCTCGCTGTTTTCGTACACATGCGCGCGAGTGCCGACCA